>JAHJRK010000490.1 GCA_018830925.1 Pseudomonadota bacterium | reverse complement strand
TTTTTGCTGTTTTTTGCCCCGTGAAAATCGAGAAAATCCTCAAGAAGCTGTGAAGAAGAGATAAAAGAGGAAAAGAACTTTTTAACAAGCAGCCGCTTCGGATCTTCCAGGCTTAAAAGGGAGGAACAACATTTAAGAAAATCGTAAGAGAATATCCCGACCTTTTCTGCAAAAGAGCCGTCTATGGTATTTTCCCGCAATTGCATAGCAATCAAGAATATCCTTCATAAATCAGGACGCAGATTTTCGCCGATATCCGCAGATAGACAGGCTGTTAGGCTGTAGGCTGTTAGCTAATCCGCCAATCAGCGTGGCAGACAGACTAATAGTCTTCAGTTTAAACTTCTGCGTTCATCCCTGGCCCAGACCTGGCTTTCGTCAACATGAGAGCTCTATGAACCCGTCGCGCCAGGGCGGGCTGCCACCAAAATGCAAATTCCTATACTATTTTTAATTACGGCCGGAGCAACCCGTAAGCCGAATTCTGTTTCCGTTTCAGGTTACCCTGAAACGGACAACGACCATTCATCTTAAGGATGCAGATTGCTCTGCACCTCGTGCGACCTACCCGGGAGCTCGGACGGGCAGCCCTCAAACACTCCCCTATTTGGTCTTGCACCGGGTGGGGTTTACAAAGCTTCTCCGGTCACCCGGAGAACTGGTGCGCTCTTACCGCACCTTTTCACCCTTACCCTGCCGAAGCAGGGCGGTATCCTTTCTGTTGCACTTTCCTTCGCGTCGCCGCGACTCCACGTTATGGAGCACCCTGCCCTGCGGTGTTCGGACTTTCCTCAGGACCGGAATCCGGTCCTGCGGTCGTTTAGATTACTCCTGCCGTACTTTATGCTCTATCTGCTTCCCGCAAAGAAACCTTTGCATAACATCTTGTTATAGGTCCGGCCTGACATGCTTCCTGCAAACCCAATCAATTAGTCGGTGAGCTTCACTTCCCCCAGTAAATTATTCTCTGACAGTGAGGGCAGAATTTTATGCTGTCGAACCTCTGTAGCTCATTATACATCTGGGGTGGAATATTCATATTGCATCCACTGCAAATCGAATCGGCTACCGGCGAAATTGCAATTCCCCTTGTCTGCTCCCTTACCATATTGAACTTATGCATCAGCTCGGAACTGACGTTTTTCGAAATACTTCCCCATTTTTCGTCAAGCGCCGCGAGATTCGTCTTATCCTGCTCGGTTTCGTTAGTTAAAATCTCCCTTTCCCTGTTTATCCTTTCTTCTATTGAAAGAAATTCCTTCTTCAACCTGGAAACTTCTTTTTCAGCATCTTCGATGACGTCAAGATCTTTCAGCATTTCCTCTTCGATTCGGGAGTTTTTCATCTTTGTGTCGTCAATCTCTTTTAAAATCGACTGGTACTCTTTGTTCGTTTTAACTGCCGAAAGTCTCTCCTGGCTTTTATTAAACAATGAAAGGTTGGCCTGATAATCCGACTCGCATGAGCGGTATTTTTTTTTCAACTCGTCAATAAGTGATTTTTCTTTTTCTATCTTCTGTCCGGCCTCGCTTAACTCGGCATCAAGACTACCTATCTTGCCAGACACACCTGCAAGAGAGGATTTAATCCTTTTTGTTTCAATTTCAATTTCCTGCAGCTGAACCAAAATTCCTATCTGTTCTCTCATATTGATCATTTTTTTCATAAGTATAAATAAGTTAATGACGGCTTTGTAAAAGCCCCTGCGGCGGAGAGCTTTTTACTTTCCCGTCTGAATTCAGACTTTTTTACGAGTTAAACAACAATTACGGTTTCGCAATAAGTCCATCCCCAGTCTCATAAAACATCAAACGGATCATGTTCAATCCCGCAAGCTTCAATCAGAATATCATAGCCGGCTTCTTTTGTCATCACTTTGAGTCGCTTGGCCAGCTCTTCAACAATAATATGCTCGGAGGCAAAATGGCCTATATCGATGAGACCCCGTCCTTCCGCTTCCGCGGCTCTCGCATCGTGATAACGCAAATCGCCGGTAATGTAAACCTGGGCGCCCGACTTGAAAAAATCCTTCAGCAGGCCAGACCCGCTTCCAGCGCAAACGGCGGCATGGGTCACGGAAAGCCGCGGGTTGCCCGCAATTTTTACATTCTTTAAAGCAAGTTTCCTTTTTATCATTTCAGCAAATATATAAAGCTCCGTCTTTCCCTCAAGCTCACCCACACGGCCCATACCCGACTCTCTATCGTACTCGCAGAGCGGATAAACATCATATGCCATTTTTTCGTAGGGATGGCTTTTCCTGACATGGGCAATGACTTCCGGAATATCCGTTTTCCCGGCTACCGCCTCAATCCTTACCTCATCCGCATCTGATATTTCACCAATCTCTCCTATAAAAGGCCTTGCCGAAGATCCGGGTCTGAAAGTCCCCTTTCCTGTGCTTCTGAAAGAACAGCATGTGTATGAACCGATTATTCCAGCTCGCGTTTCAAACAGAGACTTAATTACACTCTGTTCATGCCCGGCCGGAACATATACAACAAACTTGCATTTCCCGGTTTCGCCCGACCCGCGAAGTATACTGGTGTTTTTAAGGCCTATGCGAAAGGCAAGAAGATCATTCAGGCCCCCTTCCGCGCTGTCAAGATTGGTATGCGCTGAAAAAACAGTCAGCCCGCAGACCGCCGCCTTATGAATAACAGAGCCTGCCGGAGAGGCGAAATCTATCGATTTGACGGGGTTAAATATCAGGGGATGGTGAGTGATCAGAAGGTCGACCTTGCTATTGCATGCAGCATCAACGACATCGGGGGTCGGATCAAGTGCAACCCATGCTTTTTTTACCGGCCAATCTATATTGCCGACCTGAAGGCCCGGATTATCCCATTCTTCAGCAAGCCTGAATGGAGCAATTTTTTCAATTAAATTTACAACATCAGATACTGTTGCGGACATTGGGAAATATCATCATTCTGATGACCCTTTATTAATTATTGACAATATCGTAAATAAATAAGGACGCGGTTTTTGCCGATACCCGCAGATGTTAAGTGAAAAGGTTTCAAGGATTCGAGGGTTCGAGAGAAGGTTGAAAAACAGCCTTCAGCCTATCCACCTTCAGTCTATATTTAAAATCTTGATAATCTTCGTTCATCAGCGGCCAAAAAGTGAATTCCTATACTATAACCACATACTTCATAAAAAAGGCGTGGTTTCATGCAACCACGCCTTTAAATAAAAATATCCGATTTTTTTTGAAGCAAGTCAAATATACCATCTTTTGATGACCTTTATTGCCGCAAGTCACCTTCTTCTCCGTTAGGAGCTGTTACGAAATAGCTATTACATTTCTGACCATTCCGTTACGGCTCCTTATGCCGTTTTTAACGTCCAGATTACCACTTCATTTTTTTACAGCGGCTTAACAGGTATGGGCCCACCTGGGATCGAACCAGGGACCGACCGGTTATGAGCCGGTGGCTCTACCAGCTGAGCTATGGGCCCTCAAACCATCTTTGCGCCTGACTTTTATATTTATAAGAATACTTTGTCAAGCACTACATTTGGCAGACTCGTAAAAATGCATCCCGTCACATTTCAATGAAATTTTTTAACTTCCGGCTCCTTGTAGGATGCCTCAGTTTCCTTAATGCCTTGGCCTCTATCTGCCTTATACGCTCGCGTGTCACCTGAAAATCCTGGCCTACCTCTTCCAGAGTATGATCCGCCTTCTCCCCGATTCCGAACCGCATTCTTAAAACCTTTTCTTCGCGCGGAGTAAGAGTTGCAAGCACCTTTCTTGTCTGTTCGGCCAGATTCTGATTTATCGCCGCATCAGAAGGAAGCATGAATTTCTTATCCTCTATAAAATCTCCGAGATGGCTGTCTTCTTCTTCTCCTATAGGAGTTTCAAGAGATATAGGCTCTCTCGCTATCTTCAGAACTTTGCGGACTTTTTCAAGCGGAATTTCCATTTTTTCCGCTATCTCCTCGGGAGAGGGTTCGCGTCCCTGCTCCTGGACAAGGTATCTTGATGTCCGAATCAGCTTGTTTATCGTTTCGATCATATGCACCGGAATACGGATAGTCCTCGCCTGATCGGCGATAGCCCTTGTTATGGCCTGCCTGATCCACCATGTTGCATATGTGCTGAATTTATACCCGCGCCTGTATTCAAACTTGTCGACGGCTTTCATGAGGCCGATATTCCCTTCCTGGATCAGATCAAGAAACTGGAGGCCCCTGTTCGTATACTTCTTCGCTATGCTGACAACAAGGCGAAGGTTGGCCCTTGTCAGTTCGCTCTTGGCGAGCTTCGCGTTCAATCTCCCTTCCGCAACAGAGGTCATGATTTTTCTCAATGTGCGGCAATTGGATTTAATCTCAAGCTCTCTTACTTCAATAAGCTCATGATTTTTTCTGATCTCATCAAAGAGCGATGAAAGATCATCCCTCCCAAGCTTGCAGCGGGACCTTGCCCATTTGGTGAAATGATTCTTTGATTTAATATTGGCGCAGAGCTCAGACAGCGACGAATCTGTTTTTTCCGCACAACTCATAATCTTTTTTTCCGTAGACCCGAACCAGCCTATATGTCCTTTCATGGCCGATTCAATCCTGTCAAGAACACCGCTTTCAAGACGCCATTCTTTCAGAAGTTCAAATATTTTATTGTTATTTGCGGATATCAGCTTTTTTATCCTGCGCTGCTCCTCCCTGTCAAGTTTTGGGGAATAGAGCTTCTCTCGTGAAGCCTTGTTTTCTTCATGTATATCTTTAATGGAATGGATCGCCTTAATGAAATTATCAACCTGGATCATCTCGTCGACATAGGTATCGCCTTCATCAAAATCTTTTAGAACGTGTTTAGGGCGGAGTGATCCGCTTTCAATCTGCATTCCAAGATCTATAATGCATTCAACCCCGGGCACCGTATCAATCAGGGCTCTTAAAACCTC
>JAHJRK010000489.1 GCA_018830925.1 Pseudomonadota bacterium | reverse complement strand
CGGTACATCGAGATGTTTTATAACAGTAATCGTCTGCATTCTTACCTGGGATACAAGAATCCGAACGATTTTGAAAAGAGTTTTACATTGGCAAAAGCAGCTTAACCGGGTGTCCATTTTTACTTGACCAGATCAATACCAATGTTTACTGATTTTTTTTCAGACACGGATGTAAAAGAAGTGCTTGGGAATTCTTTTTCCTGCGAACCAATTTTGGATATATCCAAAGAAGGGGAAGCGGCGTCAACTTTTTTATTACGAATTAAATCAAGTAGCTTTTCAGTTGAAGTAGTTTCTTTTAAACGGGACAACGTACGCCTCCTCCTGGATTATTCAAGCTGATCCCAATTTCTTAACTTTGTTGCATATATCAGACCTTCCATATCCTGTCAATTTAATCGAATATCGAATATCGGACATCGGACTTCGAATGTCGTACATCGAACTTCGCACTTCGATATTCGATATTCTATATTCGGCCTTAATATTCTATGTTCGGCCTTCTATATTCGATATTGTATATTCGATGTCCGATGTCCGATATTCTGCACCATGATTCCTGAGTTGTAAAAAATCATATCCACAAAACTCCACAAATAAAATCACCAATTAGAATTGTATTAACATAAATAAATCATTATGAAAAAAATTGAAGGAATTAAATTTTTTTCTTGACACATGGATAAAATTATATCATTTATATGCAACAAAGTGGTTCAAAGTGGGTTTATCTGGATAAACGTGCATAATTATGGTGAAATATGTTTAGGGGAACTTCTTTTCATACAATAGATTCAAAAGGCCGCGTAATAATTCCTTCGAGATTCCGTGACATAATAAAAACCGGGGAGAGCGACGGAGTTGTTATTTCAAGGATGGATGGAACCCTTTATGCGTACACCCTCGAGGAGTGGAAAAAGATAGAAAATAAAATTCTGTCTCTTGCGGAAAAAAGCGAAAGCATGCGCCGTTTCAGGCGAATATTCATCGGTGGGGCATTTGAATGTTTTTGCGACAAACAGGACAGGATTCTTGTGCCTCCTGCCCTGCGGCAATATGCAAGGCTTGAAAAAGATATAGTGCTTGTGGGAGCCCTTGATCATTTTGAAATCTGGTCTGTTGAAAGCTGGAATGCGGAAATAGAACAACTGGAAAAAGACAGCAAAAAGGAGGATGTAAGAAACGAAATTGCGAAATTAGGAATCTGATTAATGCAGACTTATCATATCCCTGTCATGACAAAAGAGGTTATTCATTATCTTGACTGCAATCCGGGGAAGATTTATGCGGACTGCACACTGGGAGGTTCCGGTCATGCAATGGCCATTTGCGAAAAAATCAAGCCGAACGGGACGCTGATAGGCATTGATCAGGATAAGGATGCAATTGCAAATGCAAAAACCGTATTAAAGCCATTCCTTTCAAATATCCGCCTTTTTCACGGCAATTTCGTTCACCTCTCCGAATTCCTTTCAGAGTCAGGCATTTCAAAAGTTGACGGCATTTTGCTTGATCTGGGACTGTCGCTTCATCAAATTGATTCAAGCGGAAGAGGGTTCAGTTTCAGAAGAGAAGAACCCCTTGACATGCGAATGGATACCGAATCCGATATAAAAGCCGAAGACCTGATAAATGGACTGGATGAAAACGAGCTTGAGAAACTTATCATAAATTACGGTGAGGAGCGCTGGGCAAGGAATATAGCAAGAAACATAGTAAAAAAAAGGAGTTTGACGGATATAAAAACGAGCGCACAGCTTGCACAAATCGTCTGTGATTCAATACCCAGAAAAATACAATCCAAACAAAAAATTCATCCTGCAACGCGGGTATTCATGGCTTTAAGGATCGCCGTCAACAGGGAACTCGAAATGCTTTCATTATTTATGGAGAATGTGTCGGAATTATTAAACCCCAAAGGTCGCCTTTGTGTTTTAACATTTCATTCCCTTGAAGACAGAATCGTTAAACGGAAAATAAAAGAGATGGAAAAGGAATGTATATGCCCTCCTGGTTTTCCAAAGTGTGTTTGCAATAAAACCAGACTATTCAGGATATTGAATAAAAAGGCCCTGCGTCCCGGCGAAGAAGAGATATTTGCGAATCCGATGGCACGAAGCACGAAGTTAAGGGCAGCAGAAAGAATTTAGGAGCTGTTACTAAATTCCAATGTTACAGTTATCTTGTTACAACGGCTTGGCAGGATTATCGGTAATTGAAAAAAAATATTAAAAACAAAAAACCCGGGGATAAGCATACAGGATTATGGACCATCATTATGGTTTTGTTAATATCGGAGCTTTTTGTATACACATGGTGCAGAGTTCAGTGCGTTAAAACAGGTTATGAAATATCAAAAGAAACGGATAATAATTTAAAACTTAAAACTTTGCAGAAGAATCTTAAGATCGAGATTGCACGCCTTAAATCTCCCCGGAGAATAACAAAGATTGCAACACAGCAGCTAGGTCTTATAATGCCAAAATCGGAACAGGTGATCATAATCCCATGAACACCGCCAAAACAAAATATATAAAACTCCGTATAACTGTCGTCGGCATTTTCTTCGCAGTCTGCCTTGCATCCATCGGTGCAAAAGCCGGGTATCTGCAAATTTATCAGAGTTCCTGGCTCGCGAAAAAAGCTGCCGATCAGTATGAAAGGCCTTTTAAGGAATCAGGCAAACGGGGAACGATTTATGATGCGAATCTGCGCGAAATGGCGGTATCAATCAATATAACATCAATCGCTGCATATCCTCCAAGGATATTAAATAAGAATGCCGCGGCAAAAGTTATCGCAAAAGCGCTTGATATGGATGCAAATCTTCTCAAGAGAAAGTTGTTTTCCAATAAACCTTTCGTTTGGATAAAACGCCAGGCAACACCGAATGAAGTTTATTCTGTAAAGAGCCTGAACCTGGAAGGCTTGGGTTTCCTGTCCGAACACAGCAGGTTTTACCCGCAGAAAACACTAGCGGCGCAAACAATCGGTTTTACCGGCATGGACGGCAACGGACTTGAAGGCATTGAATTCTATTATGATACCCAGTTGAAAGGTTCAGACCATGAATTCATTGTTTTGAAAGATGCCCTCGGCCATGGATTTAATTCAGAAAAAACGTCTGAAGCCGATTACAGCGGCAGTAATCTGGTGCTCACAATCGACCAGGCAATCCAGTATATAACAGAAAAAGCATTACAGGAAGCAGTGGCAGATAACTCTGCAAAATCCGGAATAGCAATTATCATGGCGCCCCGGACAGGCGCTATTCTGGCCATGGCACACTACCCTTTATTAAATCCCAACTCTTATGAAAAATTTGACAGGCACCTGTGGAGGAACAGAGCCATAACCGATCCTTTTGAGCCTGGTTCAACAATGAAAATTTTTACCGTTGCCGCTGCAATAGAGCATGGCAACAGCACCCCGAATACGATCTTTTACTGTGAAAACGGGGAATATAAGATTGGAAAAGATATTATCCACGATACGCACCCTTATGGATGGTTATCTCTTGAGGATATAGTCAAATACTCAAGCAATATCGGAGCATATAAAATTGGGAAAAAAACTGGATCTGAAGCCCTTTACAGAACCCTTAAAGATTTTGGGTTCGGTGATAAAACAGGAATCAATTGCCCCGGTGAAACGCAAGGCACTCTGCTCCCGTACAAAAAATGGAGCGCAATTGACGCCGGAGCCATATCTTTCGGCCAGGGAATTTCGGCTTCACCACTCCAGATTGTTTCAGCAGTTTCTGCAATAGCCAACGACGGCGTTTTAATGAAGCCGTTTATTGTTCAGGCGATACTGGATCAAAGAGGTCGGACGGTAAAACGTTTTGAGCCTGCGCCTGTCAGGCAGGCAATCACATCCGAAACGGCCGGTGCCATAAAAAAAATATTAATGTCGGTCGTAACCAAAGACGGAACCGGCTTTAATGCGGCTCTTGAAGGATATACGGTATGCGGCAAAACCGGAACTGCGCAGAAAATCAATGAAAAGGGAGAATATGCGAAAGGGAAATACATTTCTTCTTTCGTCGGATTCGCTCCTGTTGAAAATCCTGAAATAGCCGTTCTCGTCATTTTAGACGAACCAATGAAAAATCACTATGGCGGGGTTGTCGCTGCTCCAGCTTTCAGTAAAATCGCGCAGGAAACACTAACTTATCTGAATGTACCGCCGAAAAACAGAAAAACCGACAGACTGACGGTATCGAAGCCGCTGGAAAAAAACAAAGTAGTCATATAGATGCCAAAAACGGCATAAGTGCGTTAACGAAATTATTTTCTGCCCTCTTTTCAGTACCCCCTTGAAGGGTAGAAAAACGTAGAAAAGAATTTCTAACTTACTAAGGAAAGCAGGTTACTAGGGTGAAGCTGTCAAATCTCATAAACGCGGATTTTTCTCCGGACCCCAACATCGGCTCGGTTCACTACAGGGCACAGGATGTCAGGCCGGAAGGCCTATTTATTGCGATTCAGGGCCATGCGGCGGACGGCCATGACTTTGTCGACGAGGCAATAGCAAGAGGCGCGTCAGCCATTGTAGTACAAAAGCCGATGAAGAAAAATTCCGTAATATTTGAAGTCACCAACACCAGAAAGGCTCTTGGAAGTATAGCGGCAAAATATTACGACAACCCTTCGGAGAAACTCACGTTAATTGGCGTTACCGGAACAAACGGTAAAACCACCATAACATATCTGATTGAAAGCATCCTTTTAATGGCCGGTTTCAATGCTGGCGTCATAGGCACAATCAATTACCGCTATTCGGAAAAAACTTTTCCAAACCCTGTAACAACACCTGAATCGCTCGATCTTCAGAGGATTCTTTCAGAAATGCAGGAAGATGGCATAACCCATGTTGTAATGGAAGTCTCATCACATGCCATTGACCTTTTCAGAATCGAAAGCTGTTTTTTCGATGCGGCCGTTTTTACAAATCTTTCCCAGGATCACCTTGATTATCATAAAGATATGGAAGCCTACTGGCTATGCAAGAAAAAACTGTTCACCGAACTGCTTTTTTCAGGACCTAAAAAGAAAAAGGCATTCGCCGTAATTAACTGCGATGATAAAAGAGGAAAAGAACTTTCCGGCACTCTTAAAAACAGGTGCATAACAACCGGTTCATATGCCGAATGCACAGTGCACTGCACCGATTTCTTTCTCGGTGCAGAAGGAATCAAAGCTTTAATTTCTACTCCACAGGGAGCTTTTGAAGTAAAATCAAATCTTGCAGGAAAACACAATATTGAAAACATTCTGTGTGCCGCCGGAGCCGCTTCAGGATTAGGCATTTCTCCTGAAACAATAAAAAGAGGAATTGAATCGGTTTCTGTCATCCCCGGCCGGCTCGAACGAATAAAAAGTGATACAGGCGTGTCTGTCTATGTAGATTACGCCCATACTCCCGACGCCATCAAAAACGTTCTTCTATCCTTAATGCCGATAACAAAAGGAAGGCTTATATCCGTTTTCGGATGCGGTGGTGACAGGGACAGGACAAAACGGCCTCTGATGGGTGAAATAGCCGCAACTCTTTCCGACCTTGCTATCATTACATCTGACAACCCGAGAACAGAAGATCCTGCGTCAATCATAAGCCAGATCTCCGCCGGTATCAGCCAAAACGAAATACACCGCTATGAGACGGAAGAGCTGACACCTTTTTTTAACAAACGTGGATATACAGTAGAACCTGACCGGAAAAAAGCGATTCATCTTTCCATAAAAACCGCCCGGGAAGGAGACACTGTGCTGATAGCCGGAAAAGGACATGAGACTTACCAGATAATCGGAAAGAAGACCGTTCCGTTTGACGACAGAGAGGAGGCAAAGCTTGCCTTTTCATCCGCAAATTTAGCAAAACAGCCGATCCCATGGAGAACGGAAGAGATAATTGAAGCGACAAAAGGCGTTATTGTTTCCGGGGGAACCAACCACTCATTTACCGGCATTTCGATTGACTCCAGGACAATATCTCCCGGTGAACTTTTTGTGGCAATAAAAGGGAGTTCTCATGACGGACACGCCTTTGCCGGCGAGGTGATCGAAAAGGGCACAAAAGGCCTGATTGCCGACAGGCAACATACTGAAAAGCTTCCCTGCGGCAAATGGGAAAAAGACGGTGTACTTTGTGTTGCGGTCGAAGATACCGTAAAAGCACTGGGCGATCTAGCGGCTTATAACAGGATAAGGGCGGGAGTTTCGGTTGTTGCAATAACCGGCTCAAACGGTAAGACATCCACAAGGCAGATGACAAGCTCAATTCTTTCCCGCCGTTTTGATCTTCTTTCAACAACCGGAAATCTTAACAATGAGATCGGCCTGCCACTGACACTTCTTAAGCTGCGCCCGACCCACAAATTGGCTGTAGTTGAACTTGGCATGAATCATCCCGGCGAAATAGCGAGGCTTGCCGGAATATGCAGGCCCGATATAGGCATAATAACAAATATCGGTCCGGCACATCTCGAGGGAGTGCTTTCAATTGAAGGGGTCATGAACGCAAAAGGAGAACTCCTCGAGGGTATAATGCCAGGCGGAACGGCAATACTCAATGCCGATGACGAAAGAGTTATGCGTCTTGCTAAAAAAGCAGCAGGAAACGTGATTCTCTTCGGACATTCTGAGAACGCCTTGATAAGGGCATTGTCGGTTGAGTCAAAGGGAACTTCGACTTCATTTATGCTCAGGCTTCCCAAAGAGTCCATAACGGTCAACCTCCCTGTTCCGGGAAAATTTATGGTATCGAACGCTCTTGCAGCGGCTTCCGTCGGATATCTTTTCGGGATGAACGCATGCGATATCAAAGCCGGCCTGGAAAATTTCAGCCCTGTAAAAGGAAGGATGAGTATATTTACCATGCAAAACGGAATCACTATTATTGACGATTCCTACAATGCGAATCCCGGCTCAATGGAGGCTGCCATAAAAACACTTATCGGGCTAATGGGCAATAAGCGCGGAATTCTTGTGGCAGGCGACATGCTTGAACTTGGAAAGCACTCGGAAGATATGCACTACAAAATCGGAGAACTCATTGCGGAATCCGGCATTGCAAGGCTTTATGCTACCGGAGAATTTTCCAGAAAGATTGCGGAAGGGGCTGTCGGAAAGGGTATGGATCATTCTGCCGTCTTCACAGGATCACATGAAGATATTATTAACGATCTGAAAAGCCGGCTTAAATCTGAAGACTGGGTGCTTGTCAAGGGTTCAAGGGGTATGAGAATGGAAAAGATCGTATTAAAACTAAAAGAATGGGCGGGAGAATAAGAGGATGCTTTATCATTTATTATATCCGCTTCATACAACATTTTCTGCCTTTAATGTATTCAGATACATTACATTCAGGACAATATATGCCGTTTTAACCGCATTTCTGATCTGTTTTCTTCTTGGACCGTGGGTTATACGCAGACTTGCCAGCATGCAGATCGGCCAGCATATAAGGGAAGACGGCCCTCAGGCTCACCTGAAGAAAACCGGCACACCAACTATGGGCGGAACCCTTATTGTCTTTTCAATCACAGTATCAACTTTACTCTGGTGCAATCTTACCAATTACTACATATGGATACTGCTGCTTGTCATCACAGGATATGGCATCATCGGATTCGCGGATGATTATCTGAAGCAGGTCAAAAAACAGAACAAAGGCTTAAGCGCACTGCAAAAACTTACCATGCAGTCGCTATTCGCTCTCGTTGTGGGCACGTTAATCTATCTATGCCCTGATTTTCCAGACACCCTGACATTCCCTTTTTTCAAGAACTTTTCACCAGATCTCGGTCTGTTCTACATACTTTTTGCCGCGCTTGTTATCGTGGGAACTTCAAATGCCGTTAATCTTACCGACGGGCTTGACGGCCTTGCCATAGGGCCGGCAATTATTGCGGCGGTTACATACATGATCTTTGCCTATGTTACGGGACATGTCAAAATCGCCGAGTACCTTCAAATCAATTTTGTGCCCGGAAGCGGCGAGATAACGGTATTCTGCGGAGCCCTTGCTGGAGCAGGCCTGGGGTTTCTCTGGTTCAATGCATACCCGGCGCAGGTTTTTATGGGCGATGTAGGTTCATTGTCTATTGGCGCTGTTATCGGGACGGTTGCAGTCATGACAAAACAGGAGATCCTGCTTGTCATTGTCGGGGGATTATTCGTAATCGAAGCTCTTTCGGTGATTTTTCAGGTGGGTTTCTTTAAAATGACAAAAGGAAAAAGGATATTCAGGATGGCTCCCCTTCATCACCATTTTGAACTGAAAGGATGGCCGGAGCCCAAAGTAATTGTAAGATTCTGGATTATTGCGATTGCGCTTGCCCTTATTTCTTTGAGTACGCTTAAATTGAGATAAAAAGGCATGAGGCGGAAGGCATGAGGCAGGGATCAGGGGCCATGGATCAGAAAAGCAAGAGGCACAAGGTGGGATATTTAACCACGAAGAACACGAAGGAATATAATAAAAGCAGAATATCGGACATCGGACATCGAAGTACGATATTCGAATTCCGAAATTCGGTCTTTTAAGGAACAAATGGAAATATCCGGGAAAAAAACAGTTGTTGTCGGTCTGGGAAAAACTGGAATATCTGCAGCTGTTTTTTTAAGAAAAAGAGGCGCTCAGGTAACGGTCTCGGATTCTTCAAAAGATAAAAATCTTGATGATGCGGCAAAAGAACTTCAGGCAATCGGGATTAATGTTGAGCTTGGAACGCATAGTTCTTCATCATTCCTGAATGCCGAAATCATCGTTTTAAGCCCCGGGGTGCCGCATACGATTGAGCCTGTTACAAGGGCTGCGGAACGGGGAGCAATCGTTACAGGAGAAATCGAGCTTGCATCAAGATTCATAAAAGAGCCGATTGTTGCTGTAACCGGAACAAACGGAAAGACCACAACAACAACTCTTATCGGCAATATGCTCGAAGAGTCAGGTTTAAAGGTATTTGTCGGGGGCAATATCGGAAAACCCCTTATTGATTATGCCGAGAGTGAAAACAGAGCAGATGTGGTTGTAGCCGAAATCAGCAGCTTCCAACTCGACACAATAAAGACATTCAGACCGAGGGTCGGTGTTTTGCTGAATATTACGGAAGACCATCTCGACCGCTATCCTGGATTTGACGCCTATGTAAAGTCAAAAGCAAGGATCTTTGAAAACCAGAAAGGCAATGATGTCTTGGTTTTCAATGCTTCGGACCGGTATATCCTGCAGGTAAGCGGTAACATAAAGTGCGGCATACTTCCTTTTTTCAAAGATTCCGGCTCGCGGGATTATGAAGAATATGCAAAAATATCTGATGACCGCATAATCTTTAATCTGAATAAAACCGTAAATTGCCTGAATAACGAGGCAACCGGTCAGACTTCAAATACCGGAGCAAATTTCTCTTTGAGTTTTTCGGAAATAAATCTTCCGGGAAAACATAACATGGAGAATGTCGCCGCCGCGACTCTTGCAGCCTTTGCAGCAGGAGGAAATCAGATTGGAATCAGGCGTGCTTTGAAAAAATTCAGAGGCCTTCCCCACAGGATCGAGCTTGTCGCCGAGATAAACAAGGTGGGATACTATGACGATTCCAAGGCTACCACTGCCGACTCGGTTATCAAAGCGCTTGAGGTGTTCCGCAATCCGGTTATTCTGATTATGGGAGGCCGGAATAAAGGTATCAATTTCAGTCTTCTGAAGAATGCCGTCATGGATCATGTAAAAAAGCTGATTCTTCTCGGAGAAGCAAAGGAGGAGATAAAATCCGCACTCGGAGAGACTGTTGAAACAACTTATGCGGTTACAATGGATGATGCCGTGGGTCTGGCACACGATGCTGCAACGGCTGGCGACATAGTGCTTTTATCCCCGGCCTGTACGAGTTTTGATATGTTCACAAGTTATGCGCACAGGGGAGAAATCTTCTGCAAAGCGGTTGAAGCGTTGAAGAGAAACAGATGATGAGACATGATAGCAGGATATTAACATCAGGAAACGAACCTACGGGGTATTATGACGTTAAGCTCATGTTCCCCGTTCTTATGCTGACTGCAATAGGCATAATAATGGTCTACAGCGCAAGCTCCGTCCTTGCTTTCAAGAAATTTGGAACGGATTACTTCTTTTTAAAAAAGCAGTCTTTGTT
>JAHJRK010000488.1 GCA_018830925.1 Pseudomonadota bacterium | reverse complement strand
GCATTTCCAATCATCCGGCAAATCATCAAACTTCGTCCCCCTGGGGATCTTTCCTTTTTTATCGCCCTTGTCGGGATTATATATATAACCGCAATTAACTGTCTGACACTGCCACATCTCTTCAGGTGTTGCCATAATTTCGATCTCCTTCAGAAAACCATTGATCTGATGGGTTGCTGTAACAATTCCTATCAAAGTACGATGGTATTCCGATTTCACTTATCACACTTCTTGATTTTGATAAAGTCCAGTTTCATTCGTTAATGATCTTTCCCACCCAATTTTGTGGTCAGTTTTTCATTGACATACAAGCTTGGCTACCCTATATTCCCTTTACCAAAAAGCAAGTTCTTATCAAATGGTTATGGACCTCTCAAGAAACCGGAGGGCCGTTTCGTTGTCTATTATGATGCCGTTTTTCAATTCCATCTGGTTTGAGGACCATTCCCAATTCGTTGCTGAGCCCCCGGCTGTCGGCTTGCAGCTTCCGCTTGAACACTATCCTCATTGGAAACTTAACTTTGTCCATAATTTGTTTCCTGATGGACAATAGTTAAATATTTGAGATATTGGGCCCATTACTATCCGGCTCTATGACGACTTTATTTCGGAGGTACTGATGTATGAATACGGCCTATGATTTTTTTCAGAAGTATCTTTCAGAAAACATCTCCGACGCAGACACGCTCGAACGGATGCGGCAGGTTATCTCCGAATTTGCGGCACGTGCGCCGAAAATGGTGGTCATGAAATGTATTGACGGACGGGTTCATGGAAGCAAGGCCAAAGGGTATCCGCCCACGACGATACGTTTCGGAAGAACGGATGGGAACAAGGTGTCTCTCGATAAGAGCAATTTCTGGTATTGGAACCGCATTGACCGCGCTGTGAAAGACGCCCATTTCAACACGCCGGAAACGCCGGCTGTTTTTATTGCCTTCATGCACCATTCGGACCGGGGGTTAGGATGCTCATCGCATAACAGCAATAATGCTGAGGCCCTGAAGTCTGTTGAAGCCCAGATAGCGGAAGTCAGAAAAACCTATCAGGAGTCCGAGCTTTTCGTCATGGGAGGGGATACGAATACGGATATTATGTCGGAAACGCTCATTTTCGAAGGGGGTTTCCGAATCGACACGGAAGATATCATTCGCTATTGCAATCTGAAAAACCCTCGTGACGTTTTCCACGAGTTTTTCCTCAGAAATAAAATCGGTGATGTCGCGACATCACGGAATATAGGACACCAGACTCCCGATCAACTCTTTCAGGGAGTCAATCCGGAATTTTTCTCGAATTTTCAGACGAACCTCAATCTGGAAAACTATCTGCTTCGAGAAATCACAACGACGTTTACTAAGGACCGTGGCGATCTGAAGCGCATAATAAGGCCCGACATTTTGGATTATATTTTCGTCACACTCGACAGGGTTCCAATGCCGGCGACCCTGGTCGGCCCAATTCTTTACCAGATTATCTGGAATATTACCTATGCCTTGTATCAGATTAACCTTAACAGCAGCCTGAGTCCCGAAGCATTGGAACGGAGTCATGACCACGCCGAAGAACTGGTTTGTTATGGCGACGGCTTTGAGACGCTTCCGAGAAACAAAGCTGTGCTAGTTAAGACCGGTCGTGGTGACGATGTGGACTCACTTACTGTAGCAAAAACGGTACTTGAGAATAACAGGAAGCGGTACAAGCAGGAACACAGCCTTTTAGTACACATCAACATTGAGGTAAATGGCGAAATGATGTCCTGGGATGATTTTAATGACAATGTCGGATCCCGGATCCTGACGATGCGCCGAAATGTCGACTATGTTTTTGGGATGGACGTTGCGATACTCACCTCGTATTCGTATCGTGATCAGAAACGATTCTATCCGGTAACAATATCGAAAAACGATCCACGGATAGTTTACTGTGCCGATGTGATTTCTGAAATCAATTCATCGCAGAAATTCAGCAATATCTCCCTTAAAGCGCAGGAGATGCGCTACAAAGCGAACTGTATTGGGAATATGAAGGGGTAATAAAAAAGGAGAAGATCCAGAAGAATTTTAGCAGCTTAAAATTGACGAAAATCAGCCTTGAATTTGGGCACACTTCATGCGTTGCATACCAACAGTGCATGCTGCGAGAAACAGATTTTACACTTGGGGTACCATATCATAGAGAGCACAATAAATAATAAAACTCTGTATTTATTAAAATTTATGGTGGAGGCGGCGGGAGTTGAACCCGCGTCCGAAAATCTTCCGCACAGGCATCTACATACTTGTCCTGAAATTTATATATCGCTGATTCCGGCCTCCTTCAGGCTGGATGCCTGAACCAGCTACCCTGTTTTTGATTCGATAGATTATAACAGGTGGTAAAATCCATCTATCCTGCTAGTCGACGTCCTTATCAGATCCGCAGGAAAAACCGGACAGGACGCTGGCCTTAAGCGGCCAGTGCGTAGTTATAATCGTCTGCGATTATGTTTATTTCCCGTCTTTTTTACGAGCCGACAGGCGCTCGG
>JAHJRK010000487.1 GCA_018830925.1 Pseudomonadota bacterium | reverse complement strand
TTTGACGAGCCTTTTTCAAATCTTGACTACCCGGGAACAAGGGATGTTCTTATGCAGATAACCGGACTGCACAGAGCGGGCCGGACAGTTCTTGTCACAACACACGATCTTGAAAAGATTATAGCTCATGCCGGACGCCTTCTGATAATGGAAGAGGGAAAAATAGCAAGAGACGGGGTTCCGGAAAGAATTATTTCCAGCGTTGAAACTTTTGGCGTAAGGGAGCCGTATTTTTCCCGTATGGGACTTGAAAGGGCGTCATGGCCGAGTTGACAGCTTTCAGTTATCGTAAGGGATTTTCAATCGTTCATTCTCTTGATGCAAGATTCAAATTATTGTTTCTTGTAATTATAGGATTATCGAGTCTTAAAGCATCACCGGCAGGGCTTTTATTGTTATTTGTGCTTGTCCTGTCGGGGTTGATCCATGCCGGAATAAGACTTAGGGATCTATTTGAAGAGCTTCGGTTTTTTCTCTGTTTTTTACTTTTTGTAATTGCAATAAGAGCGTTTTCTGCCGATGGACCCGGTCTGATTGAGATATATGGAATATCATTATCTGCCGGAGGATTGAAAGAAGGATTTCTTGTCTGCTTAAGGCTGCTGCTTATTGCGCTGTCCGGCCTGCTGTTTATTGCAACAACCCGCATGTTGGAAATAAAAGCGGCGATCGAGTGGATTTTAAAGCCTTTCCCATTTGTTTCAGGCAGCCTGATTTCAACCATGACAGGCCTCATGATGCGTTTTATACCGGTTATTCTGGAGCAGGTGAAAGAAACCTCAGATGCCCAGAAAGCTAGGTGCATTGAAAACAGGAAGAATCCCTTGTACAGGATGGTTAAATTTGCAATACCTCTTCTGGGAAGAACTTTTGATAATGCGGGCAGGATTGCTATTGCAATGGAAGCAAGGTGTTATTCCGATATCAGAACAGGTTATAAACTTTCATCGAAAAAAAACGACTGGATGGTTCTTTTTGTGGTAATGTTGATTTGTGTGGCAACCATTGTATATTTGTAAAATAAAGTTGTTTTTTTGATATAATTTGTTTAAGGATATCATATTCTTTTACTATTTATTATTGACAAGCTGATAGTTTGTGGTAAAAGAAGGCTCTTTTTTATGGGCCGTTAACTCAGTTGGTAGAGTATCTGCCTTTTAAGCAGAGAGTCGCGCGTTCAAGTCGCGCACGGCCCACCAAGAAGGCTTAAAGATGTGAAATAATCATGTCCCCATCGTCTAGCCCGGCCCAGGACACCGGCCTTTCACGCCGGCGACACCGGTTCAAATCCGGTTGGGGACGCCATAATAAACAAAGCGGTCAGTCTGATATCAGTCTGACCGCTTTGTTTTTGAGAAAATAAGGGGTGCCATTTACATCTAAATTTTTATATATCAATAAGGCCAAAGCCTCCTTCATTCGCAGTTTTTAACTACGCTTTGACATATTGACTGACACCTGCCGGAGACAGTTCCGGCCTTCTCGAAAGCTCTGACAGGCTCATACCAAACTCGCGTATCGCCAAATAAAAAAAAGACTACAGTCATTCTTATTTCATTTAATCACTTAAAATGCCTGTTTGCTTCCGGTAGGTATTGTGCGGAAGCGTTATGCGCCGGGATTCACAATTGCACCGGTAAAAGCGGGCAATTATTGAGAGCGAATCAAAAACCGATAGAATACCTTACCGGAGGATACCGTTTCTTGCAGTTTAAAAAAAGAGATCCAGCCAAAAGCATGAACAGACAGGTTATCAGTCAAACGGGGTATACAAAGACGGATTTCATTTTTCCTAATTCTCAGATCTATCGGAGAATTATTTCTTGACAACAGAAGACCATATAGATGTTAAGCGTAGTAATGAAACTTAACTTAGGAGATCTTTTTCATTATCCTCAGGTACGAATCGCTCTTATGTACAACGAACCCGAAAACTCACGTAAGAAAGGAATCGTCTCTAATGTTCGTCCCATCACTGAGACTAAGTACTCTAATTCGTAAATTCGATGACGTATTTTATGCAGCCGCCTTTAAAGTATAAAAATTATTGTATTCAGAAAGATTTGAAAGAATTCGATTCAAATCTTCTTTTGTAAATTTCCATTTGAATGGTTTTGCAATTTCT
>JAHJRK010000486.1 GCA_018830925.1 Pseudomonadota bacterium | reverse complement strand
GTTGCTGGACGGTTTGGAAGGCAAACTCACATCATCCAAATGGGCTAAACTGGCAAAGTGTTCGCAAGACACGGCTTTACGGGATATTCAGGATCTTATCGAACGCGGTGTCTTGAGGAAAGACCCCTCTGGTGGCCGAAGCACCAGTTATCATCTGCTATTCTGATTTTTTGACTAAGTCCGATATTCGATGTACGAGTAAGGCATGAGGCGAGAGGGAGGGTTTTTCTCTTGAACCCTTTGTCTCCTTCGATATTCGATGAACGATGTCCGATATACGGTATTCGAAGTCCGAAGTCCGATATTCGAAATTCGATATTCGACATTCGGCATTCGAAGTCCGATGTCCGATATTCCATCAAGGAGGTTTACATGAAAAAGACAATGACCGTGTTGATATTGTTCATTCTATCCGGCATTATTCTATTCGGCTGCGGGAGACCACAGCCTCCGAAAGCTCCAGACGAGGTGAAACTGCAGTTAAAATGGCTGCACCAGGCACAGTTTGCCGGTTTTTACATGGCGCAGGAGAAGGGCTATTATGCCAAGGAGAACATAAAGATAACCTTCCTTGAAGGAGGACAGGATGTTGATATCGCAGGGAGTGTCGTTTCCAGAAAAGCCGATTTCGGCGTTGTAACCCCGGAGTACATTCTTATAAACCGCAGCCGGGGATTGCCGCTTATCGCCATTGCCGCCATATACAGGCGAAGTGCAGTGGCTTTTGCAGCCCGTGCCAATTCAGGCATTGTAAGACCGGCCGATTTCAAGGGAAAAACAGTTGCTGCGGCCGGTAAGGGCGGCTCAATGGAATTTGATCTGCAGTTGCGCGCTATGATGAAGAAACTCAAAATTGACATTTTGAAACTCAACATCATCCCATACGATCCGGAATATGCAAGCTTTTACAGCGGAAAAACGGATGTTACAGCGGCATACTATACAGGCGGTATTATTAAAATACGGAAGAAAGGAATGAAAATTAACCTCATCTGGCCCGAAGATTACGGCATCAACTTTTATTCCGATACTCTGGCGACCACCGAAAAGATGATTTCGGACAATCCCGATCTGGTCGAACGATTCATGCGCGCCAGCATGCAAGGATGGCAGGATGCCATCGAGGACTACAGGCAGGCGGTGGTTGTTTCGTTGAAATATGTCCATGATAAGGAGGATTCCGATACTCAAACGGCAATGATGGAGGCCATGCTGCCGCTGGTGCACACAGGGGAAGATCGGATAGGCTGGATGAAACCCGAGATCTGGCATGAGATGTACGGGACACTGTTGGATCAGGGCCTGCTTGAAAAGCCGTTCGATGTTGATCAGGCATATACCATGCGGTTTATAAAGGAAATAAGCGGAGGAAAAGTCAAATGAAAATTGCGGCAAGACTTACCGCTCTTTTTTTCCTGATGGCGATCGTGCCCACGGGAATAGTCGGATACTTAGGCTACGGCATCGGGAAGCGGACTATCCTGGAGGAGACAACAGACCACCTCGTAAGCATCAATATCTTAAAGACCAGAGAACTGGAAAGATGGGTTAAAGACGGCAAAAACAGCATCGAAGAGCTGGCTCAGCAGCCCCTGATCAGGCAGTACGCATCGGTGATAGCGACGTTACATGATAGATCCGATCCCTCATATCCCAGGGCACACAGAAGCATAGTTGAGGATCATCTTAAGCCGCGTCTGCAATACGGAATTTTCACAGAGCTGTTTATAATGTGTGCCCGCGAGGGCCATATATGGGCCTCCACAGATGAGAAGCAGGATGGAAAGCTCCGGGATACCCGTAGATATTTCATTGAAGGCAAAAAACGCACATATATTGAGGGCAGTTACTATTCTCCTTCGCTGGAGCGGCCGGCAATGACCGTGAGCACGCCCGTAAAGGCGACGGACGGGAATCTGATCGCCGTTCTGGCCGGACGGCTTGCCCTTGGAGAGCTTTCTGCAATCATGGTTCAGCAGAGCGGCAAAAGAAGGACGCTGGATACATACCTCGTGAACACTTTCAACTTCTTTGTCTCCGAACCGCGGTTTGGTGGAGACTATGTCCTTAAGAAAGCTGTCCGCACCGAGGGTGTAGAGGCCGGCCTTTCAGGCAAAGACGGATTTGGTTTCTACATAGATTATCGGGGAGTGCCGGTAATCGGAGCATATAAATGGCTGCCTGAATCCAGGATGTGCATCATCACTGAAATTGATCAGTCCGAGGCCTTGGAACCGGTTAGAACTCTTGCCTGGGTGTTAGCTGCCGGTGTGTTTATTATTTTAATGACAGCAGGCTTTCTGGGCATCTTCTTCGCGCGAACAATCAGCAGGCCGCTGATTCAGCTTGCCGCAGGCGCGGGGGAGATCGGGAGCGGCAACCTCGAATACCGCATAGATATAAAAAGCAAAGATGAACTTGGAGATCTGGCCCGTGCGACAAATGAAATGGCGGCAAGGCTCAAAGAAACACACACATCAGTGACGAATCTGCAGAAAGAGATTATGGATCGAAAGCTTGCAGAGGAGTCAGCCAGACTATTAGAACATCGTTATCGCATTCTGTTTGATGAGGCCCCTGCGATGTATGTCATTACTCGCAATATAGAAGGAGCTCCTATTATAGCTGACTGCAATGCGTTGTTTTCAAGCGCTCTGGGTTATTCTCATGATGAAGTGATTGAGCAGCCCCTGGCCGATTTTTACACCCCGGAATCCCGCGCAGAATTGCTTGAGCAAGGCGGTTACCGGCGCGCTCTGTCCGGAAGTTTCGGTAAAGAGGAGCGTCAACTGGTTACACGGGACGGCCGGATTATAGAGACATTGCTTCACGCCGTGCCTGAAATAGACAGGGATGGAAAAGTAACAGGAACGAGGGCAATGTTTGTTGACATCACCGACAGAAAGCGGGCGGAGGAACGGGTGAATGAGCAGCTCAATGAGCTGCGCCGTTGGAACGAAGCCGTCAAGGGCCGGGAGTTGCGCATCCTCGACTTGAAGCGCGAGGTGAACAAACTGCTTGTAAAGGCCGGACTGCCGGCAAGGTATTCAAGCGCGGAGGAAGACAATGACTGGCCTGTTTAATTTCAGGTTTCGGAGGAAAGGAGCGTGGAAGCAACAAAGGAGTGATCACTGTTAACTTAAACTCTGCGTATCTGGAGAAATAAATATGCAATCCTTAATATTAGATATCCGCACCCTTGTGCTTATGGTGATGGCGATCTCGGTCACTCTCAGTATTGTCATGTTCTACATACTGCAAACCCGCCGAACATATCCGGGATTTGATCTCTGGACAGCAGGAAACGCCGTTTTTGCGGCAGGTTTTATTTTAATTATCCTGCGGGGCGTCATACCGGACGTAATTTCGGTTGTTGCGGCAAATGCCTTACTCCTGTTTTCCGCACTGTTATTTTCCGAGGGTGTTCGCGTTTTTCGCGGCAGGGTTTTCAGGAAAGTCCTGTGCGGTACAATGGTGGTTTTAATTGTGGCGCTGCAGTCATATTTCACCTTTGTGAATAATGATATCGAAGTGCGTATCATTCTTATTTCGTTATTTCTTGGAACTGCTTTCGGCATGGGGGCAGCGGAACTTTTGATGGATGTGCAGCCGGACTTACGGCCTACCTTATACCTTACAGGTAGTATCTTCGCGTTTTTGAGCCTTTTTATGATTCTCCGCGCCCTGATTACATACACAGGCCCGGGTTTGCATGATTTTTTTGCACCCAGTCATCTTCAGGCCGCCACCTATATTGTATCCGGGCTCTTTGGCATTGCTTCGACGTTTGGCTTCATAACCTTAAACAGCGAGCGTCTGGAATCGGATCTGAAAAGCGCTCAGGAGGAGATGGGCAGGCTGTTTGAAGCCGCCGAAAAGTCGCGTCGGGAGCTGATCATAGCGATGGAAGAGCGCAAGCTGACGGGAGAGATATTGACGAAAAGCGAAGAGAAGTTCCGGAATATCTTCGAAAAAGCCACTGAAGGAATATATATTTCGACACCACAGGGACGTTATGTGAGTGTCAACCCGGCTTTTGCAAAGATACTCGGGTTTAACTCGCCGGAAGAAATTCTTGAAGGAGTTGAAGATATCGGGCATCAACTCTATGCTGATTCTGAAGATAGGCAGAAACTGATGAATCTTCTTGCCGGGCATGATCGTGTTGATGGTTTCGAAATTAAAGGATATCGCAGGGATGGCCAAATAGTATGGGTATCTATCAATGCCCATGCAGTGCGCGATGAAAATGGTGCCTTGCAGTTTATCGAAGGCACTATGAACGACATCACCGGGCGCAGGCAGGCGGAAGAGCGCATGCAGGCAGCGCATGAAGAAAGGCAACTGATGCTTAAAGAGGCCGAACAGTCGCGCCGGGTGCTTTTAAGCGTGGTGGAGGATCAGAAGGAGGCGCAGGAGGAAATAAGGAAGCTGAATGCCGAACTTGAACAGCGGGTGGCCGACCGAACAGCCATGCTTGAAGCGGCGAACAGGGAGCTTGAGGCTTTCAGCTATTCGGTATCGCATGACCTCAGGTCTCCGCTTCAGCATGTAACCGGATTTGCCGAACTGCTGAACAAACGAGCAGCCGGATCCCTTGATGAAAAAAGCAGACATTATCTGAAAATCATTACCGATTCGACAATGAGGATGGGCAGGCTAATTGACGACCTTCTCGCCTTCTCGCGGATGGGCCGGGCGGAGATGCTTAAAAGGAAGACGAATCTCGACAGCCTTGTAAGTGAAATATTAAAAGACTTTAAAGCAAACTCAAGGAGTAAGAATATCGACTGGATTGTCGGCCAGCTTCCGGAGGTCTATGGCGACACTGCGATGCTCCGACAGGTGTTTGTCAACCTTATTTCAAATGCTTTCAAGTTTACGGAAAAGCGCATGGAGGCGGTAATTGAGATCGGGAGCACTCGCGGTGAAAAGGATGAAGTGTGCGTCTTTGTAAAGGATAACGGGGCTGGTTTTGACATGAAATACGTCGATAAACTTTTCGGTATCTTTCAGCGCCTCCATCGAACCGAAGAGTTTGAAGGGACCGGCATCGGGCTTGCAAATGTCCGGAGAATTATCCAGCGGCACGGCGGCAGGGTATGGGCGGAAGGGAAGGAGGGAGAAGGGGCGACCTTCTTCTTTACGCTTTCAGCGTAAAGAAGCCGAATATCGTACATCGAACATCGAATATCGGAAAGCGAATTACGAACAACGAAACCCGATGTCCGGGTAAGGGATCGGGGAGGAGGAAGATGTCCGCAACAAAAAAGTTCGGTGAAAGTGGCGGGAAAGTTGAGGAGGTGGAGCGTACTCCGGCTGAGCAGTTGCTGCTGGAGAGCGAGGAGAAGTATAAAACGCTGGTTGAAAATACCCCACAAAAAATATTCACAAAAGACAGAAACTCGGTCTATGTATCGTGCAATGAGAACTTTGCCCGTGAATTAGGCATAACCCCTGAAGAATTTAAAGGAAAGAACGATTATGTTTATTTCCCTGAAGAATTGGCCGACAAGTACAGGGCTGACGACAAGCGGATTATGGAGTCAGGGGAAACAGAAGAGATTGGAGAGCAATACATACAGGGCGGGAAGGCATTATGGGTGCATACAATCAAGACGCCCGTCCGGGATGTGCAGGGTAATATTACAGGCATATTTGGTATTTTCAGCGATATTACAGAGCGAAAGCGGGTGGAGGAAGAGATTCGCAAGATGAACACCGAACTTGAACAGCGTGTTGCCGACCTGACAGCCCAGCTTGAAGCGGCGAACAAGGAGTTTGAGTCGTTCAGCTATTCGGTATCGCATGATCTCAAGTCACCCCTGCAGCATATAACGGGATATGCTGAACTGCTCAACAAGCGGGCGTATGAAGCTATTGATGAAAAAAGCAGACAATATCTTAGAATTATTACCGATTCAGCAGTCAGAATGGGAAAGTTGATTGAAGACCTCCTTTCCTTTTCCAGAATGGGCCGGGCGGAGATGATGAAAAAAAAGATAAACCTCGACAGTCTTGTGAAGGAAATATTAAGAGACTTTCAGGCGGATGAAAAAGGACGGGCTATAAGCTGGAAAACAGGACCGCTTCCTGAGGTTTACGGCGACACTGCGATGCTCCGGCAGGTGTTTGTCAACCTTATTTCAAATGCGTACAAGTTTACAAAAAAGCGAACCGACGCGGTAATCGAGATTGGGAGCGTCTGCGGCGAAAAGGGTGAAGTGTGCGTCTATGTAGAGGATAACGGGGTAGGTTTTGACATGAAATACGTCGATAAGTTATTCGGTACCTTTCAGCGCCTCCATGGAGCTGATGAGTTTGAAGGCACCGGCATCGGGCTTGCCAATGTCCGGAGGATCATCCACCGGCACGGCGGCAGGGTATGGGCGGAAGGGAAAGAGGGGGAAGGAGCCACCTTCTGGTTTACGCTTTCAGCGTGAAGAGATCGAATATCGAATATCGGACATCGAATATCGAAGAACGGAAACAGGACAACAAAAGCCGAATATCGTACATCGAAAAAAGCAGTACATCGTACATCGAATATCGTACATCAAAAGGCGAATGCTGAAAATCGAATATCGGAAAGCGAATTACGAACAACGAACGACGAATCACGAACAACGAACGACGATCTGCGAAACCCAAAGTCCGATATTCGATGTACGAGTAAGTCGTAAGGCAAATGGAAAGTTTAATCGACGAGTTCTGACGGCACTAAAAAAATTCTGTCAAATAAAATATGGTTGATATCTTATATAGTACTCCTGTCTGTTGTCATTACTGCAGGATGGTTCGCAACCGGATATCTGGGCGATAAGGCAAAACAGGAAATACTCGAATATAACGAATCCAGGATATCAATACATTCCAATCGATTAACCACAGAAATTGAAAAAATTAAAGCAGGTGTGAAGGCGCTTTCAGGATCTCCCTGGATTGCGCATGCGCTCATTTCCCGGAAAGATAAGGATATCGCGAATGCCTACTCAGTTCTTGACAGGTACAATTCAAAATTTGAGACTTCAGTCTGTTATCTCATGGACGACAACGGAAAGGCCGTCGCTTCCTCCGACCGCAATGATTCCGACAGCTTTGTGGGCAAATCATATCAGTTCCGGCCCTACTTCATTCAGGCGATAATAGGAACTCAAGGCGAATATTTTGCCCTCGGCGTCACTACTTTAAAAAGAAGTTTCTACGCGAGTTACCCTGTCAAGGACAGCCAAGGTGTAATTATCGGAGTTGCAGTGATTAAACAGGATGTTGACGCTGAAGAATTTCATCTGGCCCGATACCCATATTGTTTCGTTGTCGATCCGAACGGAATTATTTTTCTATCCGGCAGGAAAGAGATGAACTTTAAAAGCCTGTGGCCGGTTAGCCGGGAGACAAAGCTTGCCCTCCTTAAATCGAAACAGTTCGGTGAAAGAGAGTTTGATTCTATTCTGCAACGGGAAGTTGCGGACAGGACGGAGATTACACTTTACGGAAGAAACTATCTTGTTTCACGCAAGGCCATCAATTCTGAAGGCTGGTCGATTGTACTCATGACAACAACCAAAAGGATTTTGATGTACCAGTCGGTCGGCGTGATAATAACAATGTTCGTATGCATCTTTTTAGTGGTACCTCTCATAATTAATTATAAGACATCCAGATTGGCAGAAAAAGTGCTTGATAGCGAAATACGATTCCGCATGCTGTTCCAGAACATTACAGCCGGTTTTGCGTTGCACGAGATAATCCTGAACGATGAGGGACAACCCTGCGATTATCGATTTTTGGAAGTAAATCCTGCTTTTGAACAACTTACCGGCCTTAAGGTCCAGGAACTGATCGGCCGAACGGTACTCGACGTCCTGCCGGATACGGAACCTTACTGGATTGAAAACTATGGGCGTGTCGCCATGACCGGCAATCCGCAGCGCTTTGATAACTATTCCGGTGAATTGGGCCGGTTTTATGAATGTCTGGCTTATAGCCCGCGGCGCGGCCAGTTCGCGGTGTTATTTACCGATATCACCGACCGCAAAAAGATGGAAGATCAAATCCTTGCCCTTTCGATAACCGATCAGCTTACCGGTCTGTATAACAGAAGAGGCTTTTTATATCTGGCGGGACAGCAGTTAAAATTATCAGACAGGAAGAAGAGCGGAATACCGCTCTTCTTTGCCGATCTGGACCTGTTAAAACAGATTAACGATACTCTTGGTCATGAGGAGGGAGATAGAGCGCTCATTGAAGCAGTAAACATATTCCGGGAAACCTTCAGGGCTTCCGACATAATCGCACGGCTGGGGGGAGATGAGTTTGCCGTCTTTGCCATTGATATAAAGGAAGAAAACCCCGAGATTTTTACTGCCCGGCTGCAGCAACTGATAGACACGCAAAACAACGGGGAAAACCGGAAATATAAGCTGTCAATCAGCGTGGGATGCGCTTATTATGATCCTGAAAATCCCTGTTCTATTGACGATCTCATAGGGCATGCGGATAAACTGATGTATGAGCAGAAGCAGAATAAGAAGTTAACACAGGCATGAGGCGGAAGGTGAAAACCGAAATTCGAATATCGGACATCGAATATCGAAAAAAGCCGTACATCGTACATCGAATACCGAATATCGGAAAAAATGAAGTACGAAGTTCGAAGTCCGAAGTTAGATGAACCAGTAAGGGGCTATCGATGGCAAAGCCGTTTGATTGTAAGGCCTTTGGCAAAGTGTTGAATAATATGTTGAAAAATAAGGATTTCGGGAGTAGAGTCGTACTTCGAATATCGAAGTCCGAATATTGAATATAGAATATCGGAAAGCGTAGA
Source organism: Pseudomonadota bacterium (assembly GCA_018830925.1). Lineage (GTDB taxonomy): Bacteria > Desulfobacterota > Desulfobacteria > Desulfobacterales > RPRI01 > RPRI01. The sequence goes on along the minus strand of JAHJRK010000486.1, from coordinate 814 downwards.
TCGTGAATCGCGAATCGAACAACGAACGACGAATCACGAAACACGAACAACGACATTCGATATTCGGCTTTCTAAAAAGGAGAAACCATGATGATTGCGATTAAAAAAATTCTGCTGGTTGAAGATAATCCCAATGATGTTGAACTTACGATGGAGGCCCTTTCGGAAAACAATATCGCAAATGCCGTTGAGGTGGCCCGGGACGGCGAAGAAGCGCTTGACTATCTTTATTGTAAAGGGAAATTCTCATCCCGCCCGGCAGGCAATCCCGGCGTGATACTTCTTGATCTTAAGCTGCCAAAGGTGAACGGGCTTGAAGTGCTGGGAAAAATCAGGTCAGATGACGGGCTTAAATTGATACCTGTGGTCATACTCACATCATCGCGCGAAGAAAGCGACCTTGTTGAAAGTTACAGGCTTGGGGCTAATGCCTACGTCGTAAAGCCTGTTGATTTCAACAAATTTGTAAAAGCCATAAGGACGCTTGGATTATTCTGGGCAATTATCAATGAGCCGCCGCCGGATCGTGGAAAAAGCCGTACATCGTAAAAAGCCGAATATTGAAAGCCGAATATCGGACATCGTACATCGTACATCGAATATAGAAAGCCGAATATAGAATATCGAATATCGTACATCGAAGAACAGAAAGCGAAGTACGATGTACGATGTCCGAAGTACGGGGGGTTATGAAAAAGCTGCTGGTTCTCAACCTTGAAGATAATCCGAACGACTCTGATCTTAATAAAGAGATGCTTGAAGACGGTGGTATTGAGTGCGAAATAACGCGTGTCGAAACAGAGGGAGATTTTCT
>JAHJRK010000485.1 GCA_018830925.1 Pseudomonadota bacterium | reverse complement strand
TTTTTGCTTCGTGTGCAATCGATGCCGTCATCTTTCCAAAAAACTTCAGTGCATTTTCGCCATTTATATCCATTCTTGATGTCACGGCTTACACCTTATCCTTTTTAGTAAGTAAGAGAGTATTTCCTGCGTTTTTCTACCCCTCAAGGGGGTACTGAAAAGAGTGGCAGGAAATAATCTCGTAAACTTACTTATCCCGTTTATCGGGGTTAATAAGAATCTCTTTCATTTTCCGTATAAGATCGTCGATGTTAACCGGTTTAACCAGGTAATATTCCGCGCCTGATTCGTTTGAAGCAGTCATAAAATCTTCTTCCGATCCGTGGCCGGTCATGAAAATATATTTTAAAACCGGGTTTATCCCTTCAAGTTTTTTCTTAAGTTCAATTCCGCTGATTTTCGGCATCTTGACATCAAGAACGGCAATATCATATGTTTTTGATTCAACACTTTTTATCGCCGCCTCCCCGGTTGTAACCCAGTCCGCTTCTATATCTCTTAAAGAGAGCCGTTCTGCAAGAGTTGATACAAGCTCTTTTTCATCATCTACCAGCAACACATTCATCGATTTATTTCTCCTTCTTCTCCATCTTCAGCGGTATGGTAACAACAAAACTCGAACCTCTGCCCACCTCGCTATGCACGACTAAGCTTCCACCCAGCTCCTGAACAAGGCTGTAAGTTATGGAGAGACCGAGACCGGTTCCGCCTTGTTTTGTTTTGGTCGAAAAAAACGGTTCGAAAATCCGTTCCAGATCCGATTCTGGGATCCCACAGCCATCATCGGTAAAAGTTACGGATATCAGGTCGGCTCTTTCATGTTTTACCGAAATATCAATTCTGCCGCCGTCTTTTACTGCGGCAAATGCGTTATTGACAATATTAAGAAAAACCTGCTGCATCTTCCCTCTGTCGCTCTCAAACTGAGGAATATCTCCGGGAACATTCACAGAAACCGTCATACTTCTGTATTCCGCCTCCTTGGAAAGAAATCCGAGGACATCCCTTATCACCTCACCGATATTTACCATCTGGATCTTGACATCCAGATGCCTTGCAAAATTCAGCAGGCGCTTTGTAATGGTGCCGCACCGGTCGACAGAAGAGAGGGCCGAATCAACGAGCTCAATCAGTTTTCGGTTTCCTTTAAATTCGTCTTTTATTGTGAACAGGTCCTTTATAAGACCGACCTTTTCATTGATAACAGCAAGCGGATTATTTATTTCATGAGCCACTCCTGCGGCAAGCCGTCCTATGGAAGCCATCTTGTTCGAATATTCAACCTCATGAAGCGTCATGATACGCTTCTGGTCTGCAATAAGAATTCTGTTCACCAGGTATGTTGCAACACTGAGAACTACAAAGACTATAATTGCTATGCTCACAATAAGAAATCCGAGCAGCTGAAAGCGGGTTTTCTGCCACGGTTTCATCAGTTCGCTCTTTTGCTTTACGATCATAAGAATAAAGGGCGTGTCATGAATATAGGCATATCCTATTACAAGCTGTTTATTGTCAGGATACACCCCTTCATACACGCGTGTTTTGGGAGAAAAAGCAGGAACAGACATGGGTATCCTGTCCAATACCTTGCCGTAATCCCTTGAAGGTGTCTGGAGAAAGCCGTCTTTATTTATCAAAAAAGAGTCACCCTGACCGCTAACCTCAAGATGGGCAAGAAGCTCATTGAACCTGTCGGTATCAATGGTAGCCCGGAGAACATAAAAAGAAGCGTTAGGAAGGTCGTACCTGACCGCGATGACAATATGGGGGGTTCGCCGGAAACCCATGAAAACATCGCTTACATTTACACCTTTGTCCGTAATGTCTTTAAACCAGACCTGATTGCTGTAATTGATACCTTCAAGTTTATAGGGTCCAGCATAGGTTATTTGCCGCCCTGTAGAATCGATAACACCAAGATCCACGAATCCTCCGAACCCTTGTTTTAAATTTTCCAGGATCGCTGAAAGCCTCTTAGGATCACGCAATGAATCATAACTGTTATCCCTTACAACAAAATCAAGGGCGGATCTTCTCTCGGCAAGAAAAAACGAGACTGTTCGCCATGTATTTGAAACAAGCCTGGCGGTGCGTAAAAGAACTTCGGATTCAACGGATTTCTGTGTAACTCTGTAGTCTATTAATGTAATTGAAATAAGAGGGATAAGTGCTACAAGTGAAGTCAGTGCAACCGCAAGCGCCCATAAGCGCCGAAAATTAAACAGGTGTTTAAATGGGCCTGCCGCAACATCCCGGTAATCCCAGAATTTAGGTTTCAGTCTTTCAAAAAGAGTCATATATCTTCCAAACCAGCTTCAATATTTGAGACCTTTGCATAACGCCCCCTTTTGCCCGATTACTGCGTCAGGCTCAAATTTCAATCCTCGAAATACTCAATGTATTCCTGTGGTTGAAATTATCGCCTTCCTTGTACTTGGCCAAAATTGGACGTTCTTCAAAGGTCT
>JAHJRK010000071.1 GCA_018830925.1 Pseudomonadota bacterium | reverse complement strand
TCGGTATCCGCAAGTATCTCTATGCAAAGAGGCACAACATTGCTTTTTTCAGCAAGCCTGCAAAATTCTTTCTTATCCGGAAATTGATTCAGCAGCATGGCTATTTTTTCCTCTTCGTGGTAAAATAAAAAAAGGGCCGCAGATTTTTTCCACGACCCTTTTAAAATCAAAAAAGGACCGCGGGCTTCCTGGAGTTGCCCACGATCCTTTTATTTAATTTAATATCAGTTTATCAGCTTAATAAGGTTCCGCCGGCAAGTCCCTGAATGTAGGCCCGCCAACACCAAACCTTAATTCCGTATTCTCCAATTATGTTATTAAAAAGTTTATTCATAAATTCTTCCAAGAAATATTTTCTGTACGTCTATAAGGGTTTTGTTTTTTTGTCAATAAGATTTTGGCAGGGATTTCAGCCGGACGGGCTGCTACATCATAAAAACTGCAAGTTACGCGGATAAAAAAGATGGCTTCTACTGTTTGCCTTTGTCCTGGGTAACTCAATCGGAAGCGATAAAAGCATACAACATCCGCTCATTACCCTGTTTTTGAAACAGAACCCTAACAACCTGAATATTCATTGACAAACCTGATGCAATGTGATTCTTTAAATCCGTATTGTGACAGACCCATCAAGATCTTCAAGCGTCTTCTTTGACGCATTACATATACCCATAAGTTTGTTATCCATTTAGATGTATCGAGCTGATGGTAACTGGTAATTCTCCTGATTCTCCCGGTACCGGATATTGTACCCACTTAAAAAACCGGAGTTTTCTGATGGACAATAGCAATAGAAAATACATAAAAACAAAGAGAAAATATTATAATTGAGAAGGATAAGGGAGGGATAATATGAAGACTATATTAGTTGTGATCGTTTTAGTTGCGATTGCTTTGGGTGCAGGATACTTCGGTCTGCCGGTTTTGATAGAGAAAGAGAACGCGGTTCTTAAAGCAGATGTTCAGGATTTGAAGCAGAAAATGCAAAAAATTGAGGAGGAATCAAAGATAGCTCCATTACAGCAGGATTCTGATATTCAGAAGGTTATTAAAACCGTGAATGCGATGTATCCCAAAGTAGTTACGCTTGAGGATTCCTTTAAGAAAAGCGCGTCTTCAATAGATGAAACAATAAACAAACAGAAGGCAATGATCGAAGAAGCCTTGAAAAAACAGACTGAAATCATAGAGAAATTCAATAAAGAGGCAGAGGCTAAGATACTGAAGAGCATGTTCAACGCTTTAATGGCAAATATCAGAGGACATGTTTTGAAAGTTAAAGTAGAACTTGTAGCAAAGAATATTGGCAGCGCAAAAAATGAACTTAGTCTCATTGATGAAGCATTCGAAAAGGCAAAGACCGCAGCTTCTGAAGAAAGCAAAAAAGTCTTAGAAGAACTTCAAGGAATTCTTAAAAAAGCAAAGGAAGATATAGATATTGATTTGCCAGCCGCAAGCAACAGAATTGATCTTTTATGGCATGAGATGAGCAAATTATTAAGAAAGGCATGAAGGACTGATTCGCCGATATATATTTGTTATAAAAAACAGAGCAATATGGGCGGGTATGGATTTTCTTAAATATACGATAAAATACTTTATAAGATATAACCAAATTATTTAATATGTTCGGATCAATCTTAAAGAAATTATATGGAGATTAATAGTGAATATCTTTGAAATTGCAAAACAAATAGAAAAGAACGGTGAAAAATTTTATAGAGAGTTGGCTACCAAAACAACAAATACAGGTTTGAAAAGCATTTTTACATCACTGGCAGAAGACGAAACAAAGCACTATATTGCTTTTGTTAATATGGAGCAAAATCATGATTATGAATTAATGGATACTAATATTCTGAAAGACGCAAAAGCAGTTTTTCAAAATATGAAAGAGCAAGCGGAACTGTTATCTGATGAAACCCCTCAAGAAGAGGTTTATCTGGTTGCTCTGGAAAATGAACATAAAAGTATCAAAACCTACAGTGAACTTCTTAAAAAAATAAGTT
>JAHJRK010000484.1 GCA_018830925.1 Pseudomonadota bacterium | reverse complement strand
ATCAAGAAAAGGCTGATCAACAACAAAGAGAACTTGATTTGAAATAAATTATATACAGCTCCAACGGGGCTTTCCCGATGAAAACGCCCCCCTCTGGGGGGCTACCTGAGGCCACCCGCTCTGCGGGTGGAGTATCACTTAATATTTGAATGCCCACATTCATGGTCGTTTGGGAATAAACGGCAAAAACATTCATCTGGATTAATAAGAGATTGAAAGGCGACTAAGATGACCGAAAGAGTCTTTATTGTCAGTAACAGAGATGCGGATTTGGAGCTAATTAAAGAGACGCTGGGTTCTAAAGGATTTGATATCGATACGGCGGACAAGTTCAGTGACATCGAAAGCATGATTTTCACCGGCAGTTTTGCAGCTATTCTTGCCGACAACGATTTTGCGGGAGACAGGGTCTCCGGCTGGATAACAAAACTTCAGGAACAAAAATCGAGGTCATGCCTGATTCTCTATGGAGAAAAAAGCAGTCCGGAAAACATAGCGGAAATACTCCGGAAAGGCGCCTATGGGTTCATACCGCGGATGCTGCTTGCCGATCGAGTATATGATACCCTTATGGATGGTCTGGAAAACCGCAAGGCGTTTATTGAAATACTGGCAATGATGGATGAGATGAAAGACGTTAATGAAAAGCTTGAAAATGAGAAGGTGGCCCTCAGGAAAAGAAATCAGGAACTGGATTTTATCAACCGGTTCAGCTATGAAGTCTCATACGATTTGAACTGGGACCGGATTCTTCCAAGAATGATTGATGCCGGATTTCTGAACATAATAGAGTCCGAGACCATATCCATTCTTTACCGGCTTGGTTCCAAGTGGAATTTTGTCTGCTACCTGCCGGGCGGGCTGAACGACAGGAAGGCAGCAGAAAAGCTAAAGAAAGAGGCCGCCGATGAATTCTTTTCAATATCTCGGGAAAGAATTCCCGCGAAGGAGATATCCGTTACTTTACATTCATCCGAGGAAAAACAATCTCCATCTAATCCCTTTTTCCTTTCCGATAAAATAGTTCTTCCTCTGAGTCCGGGAGGGCGGGCACTGGGGGTAATGGTCATTCTCACGAATAACCGGGAAGGATGTAAGAATGGTAATCAGGAAATTTTGTCGACCATCTCAAACATTCTTGCCATGTCCTTGGATAACGCCAAAAAATATCAGAAACTGAAAAAATTGACTATAAGAGACGGTCTAACCGGAGTCTACAATCGGATGGGTTTTAAGGAGTTTATGGAAAGTGAATTTCTTAAGGCGAGAAGATATAAAAAACCGCTTTCCCTGATTATGATTGATGTGGACAAGTTTAAGACCATCAATGATTCATTCGGCCATTTAGCCGGGGATTACATCCTTAGTGAACTGGCGAATTGTTTGAAAAAAACCTTGAGGCAAACCGATATTCTGGCCAGGTACGGAGGAGACGAGTTTGCAATAATTCTTCCTGAGACCGAAATACAGATAGCCGAGATGCTGATGGGAAGAGCGCTGTCCGCAATAAGACATCACAACTTCGAGTGGAAGTCCGAAAAGATAACAGTGGAGGTAAGCTACGGCATTGCTACAGCCGGTGAGCTTGGGCGGATAGACGGTATCAAGGATCTTATAGCAATCGCCGACTCCAGGCTCTACTTTTCAAAACGATCATACGAGGCATGTCCCACAATCAGCAATGAAGGTGAGCCCTTTTGGACGGCTGTCTGAAAAAACTTATCTGACAGGATTTACAGGATTAACGGGAAAATTTGTCAGACAGCATTGCCTCCCTTGCCGCATCTGTTTACCTGCACAAAAGAGCGAAGAACCAATATTCTTTCAAGGAAACGGAATTGAGAAGAGAACTTGTTTTTTCAGGCAATTACGTTGTAAGCAATAAAAAAGAACTGGTACTGGAAGCCTGTTTGGGCACCTGCATCGGTGTTACTATCTGCGATAAGGAAGCGAAGGTGGGCGGACTTATCCATTTGCTGCTTCCCGAATGGACAGGCTACAGCAAAAACAGGAAACCCGGGCTTTATGCGAAAACCGGCCTGCCCATTTTTATCAGCGCCCTGTATGCGGCCGGTGCCGACAAAAGCCGGATGGAAGCATGTGTGGCAGGAGGCTCGCTGGTAGGGCCGGTCTCGGAAATGGATATTGATCTTGATATCGGCGGCAGGACCGCGGAAATTGTCCGAGAAATACTTGAAAAGGAGTCCATAGCAGTTCGTCAGTCTGAAACCGGAGGATTTTTCGGATACCGTCTGAGTCTCGATCTAAAATCATTCAACACTTCAATCAATCTCACGGCTGACAGGCCTGCCGAAAGGAGTAAAGAATTCAGGAAGCCGACACCTGATGACATACAAAGATCGATCCGTATGATCCGACCGATTCCCCAGATCGCCCTTAAGATCATCCGGATGATGAATGTCGGAAATTACAATATGAACGAAGTCGCCGGCGAGATCAAAAAAGATCAAATCATCACCGCAGCCGTTATCAGGTTGTGCAATTCATCATACTTCGGATTGAGGGAAAAAATTGATTCAATTAACCGGGCGTTGATTCTCATTGGTGAAAAGCATCTTTTTAAAATGATTGTTTCAGCTTCTCTGGAACAATCTTTTTCCAATGTCGAACATGGATATTCGCTATGCAAGGGGGGGCTTTTTCAGCACTCCCTCGGTACTGCTGTTGTTTCAGAAGAGCTGGCCAGATTCACCGGAGTTGTTCAACCCGAGATAGCATATACTGCCGGGCTTTTACATGATATAGGCAAGGTTGTTCTGGATCAGTATATTTCGTCGATATATACTTTTTTTTATCGGCGCACACAGATAGATATGGTTGAAATCGTTGAAGCGGAAAAAGAAACGCTCGGCTTCACACACACTGAAGCCGGAAGCCTGTTGGGAGAAAGCTGGTCATTGAATGACCGCCTGATAGATACTATCAGGCATCATCACCATCCGGAGCATGCTTCCGTGGATCCCGAACTGACCCACGTGGTATATCTCGCCGATTTGCTGATGAGTAAATTCCAGGCAGGGCATGAACTGCAGTGTCTGAACAATGGCAACATTACGTTGAGGCTTAAAAAAATCGGGCTTATCCCGTCTCAATTCTCCACAATTGTCGATCTCATTCCACATAAGATATTGGAAGGGGCAATAAATCTTCATGGCATGCGTTGATCAGTGTCACATTCACATGCTGCGGTGAAGGAGAGAGTGTTGCGGACAACCGGCGTATTTTGTTTTGTTTGTAACTGTCGAAAAAAGCATTTACCACTTCCGGGTCAAACTGGGTGCCCGAGTTTTTTCTGATAATATTCAATACATCATCTTCCTGCATTTTTTTACGATAAGAACGATCCGATGTAAGTGCGTCATAAACATCCGCGATGGACAGGATGCGAGACAGCATCGGTATCTCTTCCCCTTTAAGACCATCAGGATATCCTGTACCGTCAAATCGTTCATGATGGTGCCGGATTATAGTCTGTTCATCAATCCACATGCCGAGGTGTCCGATAATATTGCTGCCGGTGATCGGATGCTTTTTGATTATGTTGAACTCTTCATCAGAAAGTCCCCCTGGTTTGAGGAGAATGTGGTCGGGTGTTCCTATTTTTCCGATATCGTGCAGAAGGCTGGAAACATTCAATTTGTCGGTCTCTTCTTGCGTACAACCCATAATGTCGGCTATTGACACGGCGTAAAGGGATACCCTGTGTGAGTGCTGTTTGGTATAAGGGTCCCTTGCTTCGATTGTCTCTACAAAAGCATAAAGCGACGAAACAAGGTTTTCGAAAATATTCTCATAAAGAGCCAGATTTTCTACCAGAGAGGATGCTTTCTTCAACAGAAAATTCATAAAATACAAATCTTTTTTACTGAAATTACGAGCGTTATCATTGATGAACAATACAAGAACACCAAAGACGTTGGATTTTATTATGAGCGGAATAGCCATGGTGCCGCCTTTGTTGCCATTACCATTTATTATGAGCGGGATTCCGTCGTCCACAACCTTTTTGATGTTTTGAGATATAATCTTTTCGGCACCTGTTCCCGATCTGTCGCTTGATCGGGAAAAAACTGCAAGGATGGATGGATCGGCACAATTATGAGCGAAGTTGCAGAAATAGGATTCGTCGCAAAGAGTGATTTCACCGGCCAGATTGACCAGTGTATCAATAAGGTTCTTTATGGTTGTTGCCTGTTCCAATTTCTGAAGAATCAGGCTTATTATTTCTACATCCTTCAGTTTTTGCTCTAATTCCTGATTAATCTTAAGAAGATCATGGTTTTTTTGATTTGCCTCCTTCAGCAGGAGGCTGTCCACAAACAGGGAACGTTCTCTCATAACACGCTGAATGATAAGAGGGATTTGAAACATATCGATCGGCTTTGTCAGAAAATCGACTACGCCGGTCTTTATGGTCTGTATAGCGACATCCATCGACGGGTTGCCGGTCATCATAATTATCGGTATTGTTTTATCATACTGATGTATCTGTTCCGCAAGTTTCACTCCATCGATTATGGGCATGGAAATATCTAAAAAACAGCAGTCAATTTTCTCGCGTTTGATGATATCCAGGGCATGAAGTCCGTTGCTTTCAGTAAATACCTGATAACCGGTTGTGGTTTTAAGATATTCCTTGAAAACATGCAAAATGGGTTTTTCGTCATCAACGATTATGATGTTTAAATTTTCATCCATCACCGGTTTTCTCCGACACAGTTTTACTGTCCAGTTTATTCAGATAATGTTTTTTGAACGACTTAAACTCGCTTTCAGTCAGCATCCCTTTTTCTTTCAGAGATGCCAGCGTCTGCAAATTATCAACATAGTTATCGGGCATGGTATTATTATAAAGATGATGTATTCCAACAGTGCTTGAAGGAAAAATATTTAAACTTGCCGATTTTTCTGTTTTATCTCTCAATTTATGTAAAGCCATTAATTCATGACATGCTTCCTGTAATTTTCTTAACAATTCTTTGTTTTCTCTGTTGAGCTTTATCGTGTCTGTGGCCCTGTTTATAACGATCCTGATCTCATCAAGTTTGCATGGCTTCATTATATAATCATAAGCCCCCTCCTTGATGGAAATTACGGCGGTTTCCAGAGAGGCATAGCCGGTGACAATAATAACGAGAACGGCCGGATTCATTTTTTTTGCGAACCTCAGGACTTCCATTCCATCTGTATTGGGCATCTTCAGATCGGTAATAATCAAATCAAAAAAACCATTTCTGAGCTTCTCGATAGCCTCGGAGCCATCGTAACAGACCGATACCGATCTTTCCGGCTCCGGCGTCGAGGCAAGGTCTTTTAAAATGTCCGCAATTACCTTATCATCATCTACTATCAGTATTCTGATTGGATCATTCATATATATGCTTTGATTCGGGCTTTGTGTTTGTTTTAGACCTTTTTGTCAAATATAAGACCGATGGCTTCCTCAAGTTTGACCGCAAGGTCCAGTAACTCCCTGGACGGAATTTCCCTTATAACCTCACCGGTATCCTCATTGACGACGGTCACCATTATATTTCCCGAAGCCTCATGGACTGAAAAATTCAAATCGACATTATGAAGCACCTGCATTTTGTTTTGCAGGTCCATAGCTATATCCGCGATTTGAGATAAATCCGCTGGTTTCTTTTCTTCTTCGGCTTTATCTTTTACTATGGGAAGAATCGTACTCTGAACCGCAATACTCGCCGGTGGTGAAGTATTCGGACTTTTTCCCGACATGGAGACGTTTTCTAATAACATCTGAATCACCCCCCTTTTTTAAAAATCTATCTGACAGGATTTACAGGATTTGACGGATCAACTGCAAAGGCAAAATCCTGTCCATTCTGTCTAAAACTTTTTCCTGTATTGTTTCTTGTCCGGCTTCTCGCCGGCAAGCAAAATCTTGTTAATCCTGTTAATCCTGTCTAAAACTTTTTTTCTGTTCTGATCTCTGCCGAAGGTCCGCCAATCACTATGGCGGAACCCCTGATCCTGAGCGCTTATCTTTTTGCATCCATGTACATGGGGATGCGCTTTTCATTTGAACTGTAGCCTTTCGCGGCATGCCTGACATTCCTTATTTTAAGAAGCTCCGCCTTAACGCCCCGGCTTTCTTCCTTCACCATCACCATTACCTCGGCATCGATTGGTGCAATTTGTTCAAGAAGGCTTTTAATGCTGCGCTGATAAGCGTCAAGCGAACTTTTCACCTCATATGAAATACGGGAGAGTTCTTCCGCGCCTGTATTCATGATCTTCTTAACGGACAGGTCTGTTTTTTGAATACGGTTAATGCAGTCCTGACGTTTCGATAATAATTCTATTAGGTTAATTTCCTTTTTCTGCATGAATGTTTCTTTCATTGTCCTTGTAATGGAAAGGTATTGAGTCAAGAGCAAAACCTTTTGTTCCATAAAAAGCCGCAGGTTCTGCAGTCCGGATGAAGCACTTTCCTCAATGCCCCGAAGTTTTTGATCACGCATGATTTTCCCCTAACACCTTAATAGCCTAACGGCCCAATCCTACAGCCTGCTGCGTCCTTTCTTCATTAAATCCAATCGATTCGGGCTGAAAACTTTTACCTTGGCCGGAAAAAATCTCTTTCCATGCTGACAAAAGCTCCGTCAATATTCCGATAACTTCATCGATGCCGTCAATATCTCTGTTTACATCCGCCTGGAGGATTCTTGAGGTCAGGAAATTATAGATTGCCTGAAGATGCCGGGAAATATCGCCGCCTTTTTCAAAGTCAAGCGAGTATAAAAGCTCATCGATAATATTCATGGCCTTTGTCAGGGCCTTGCACTTGGCCTCGTAATCTTTTTCCTGGTATTTCATTTTTGCGATTTTAAGCTGATCGATCGCTCCTTCGTAACACATTAATACCAGTTTCCCCGGATCTGCAGTGATTACGCTCGTTTTCCGGTAAGCCCGAATACCATAACTATTCATTCAAAACCTCCTTTTTCCTGTTTAAAAATACTATTTTCCCATCGCCGAAGGTCCGCCAATCACTATGGCGGAACCCCCGATTTCTACATCCACCCGCTTAACGATGCATTTATCTGTCCGGACAGCCAGTTGCTCTGGCTCTGCATCCTGGCAAGAGCCGTTTCCATAGCCACAAACCGGTTGATCATCATTTCCATCTTCCGGTTCAAACGAGCTTCCATCTGCTCGATCTGGGTCTCGAAGCTGTCGATGCTGTTCTGAAGGGATTCTTGTTTAAATCCGGCATAGCCTTCAATGGGATCCGAAATACTGAATAAGGTGCGATCAAAGAGCTCGGCAACCCCCATGGTAATTTTGACGGTTCCCTGGGTCCCGGTGGCGGTTCCGGTATATTTAACGGTCAGGCCCTGGACACTGGTCGTCATTCCTGTAGCCGGAGCGCTTCCGGTCAAAAGCTGACCGGATCCGGCGGCGGCTTCACCATTGATGGTGCCGGCAACGTTGACGCCGGCCGTGACAGCTCCCAGGCCGAGATCCGCACCGCTTTGACTAATGGAAAAAGTGGCGCTGCTGCCGTAATCGTGGTGGGTCAAGACCAGATGGTCGCTTGCGTCTTTTGAGGCGGTCACATTAACGCTATACCGGCCGGTAACCCCGCCGCTGAGGGTTCCGAAATCGACCCCGCTGCCGCTGGGTTCAAAGATTTGCAGTCTCAAGGTGCTGTTTGAAGTTCCGTCTGTCAGGACGATTCGACCGTCCTGTATGCCGGCGTTTACCACTCCGCCATATGCTGTTTCGATGGCGGTCATGAAAACGCTGAGCTGATCCGCCAGGTTCACGGTGTAGCTGCCTTCCACGGCGGTGCCGTTTGCCTTGTACCCGCTGAACTTGATTACTTCCCCGCCGACAAGGGTGTGGCCGTCCAAACTGGTCCAAACATCTGTTTCAGTGATGGCGGCAGCCCCGGCGGTTTT
>JAHJRK010000070.1 GCA_018830925.1 Pseudomonadota bacterium | reverse complement strand
TCCTTTTCGGATTAAGCACTTATTATCTATTAACCAAAGATACATCCGAATATTTCAAAGCACACGAACCGAGAAAATTCGATGAAAATGGAAAAGAAATTCTGTAACTGAAAAGATTGATTGAAAGTGGACCGTCATAACAAATTTGATACACAAAGGAGTTGAAACGTGAACTCACCTCTTCCGCCTAAAGAAATAACCTGTGAATGCGGCAACCGGTTTATGAGCCAGCAGCGCTCCAACTGGTGCCGACTCTGCGGTAAACAGCTTTTTTACGATTCAAAGGATAAAAATAAGGGCCGGACAAACCAGATTTTCTTCATGTCGGTTATTGTCATTGTAATTGGATTGATTGCCTATTTATTTATAGAGATGATTATCACGCCGGTTGTAAACCTTCTGAAGCTCTGACTTGGCAGTAAGAGATTATTTCATGCGTTTTTCTGCCCCTCAAGGGGGCACTGAAAAGAGTACCCTTCAAGGGGGTACTAAAAGTCCCGTTTATCTTTGGCTGGGGAAATTCCGATTATTTAGTCATGCCGGATCAACTCAGGCATGACATCAATACTTCTTTTTAAATGTGATTATACTCATCAATCCATGTCCATGAAAAATGTCGATGCCATTGTATATGAGCGAATAGCAGCAATAGGCCCTTCTTCGGTACCGCTGACTGCCCGAACAGTCCAGAAATACGGAATATCCTTTTTAAAACGTTTTGGGGGAATCTGATAGGACGGAATATCTGATTTTTCATCCACTAAACAATCTTTGCATGCTGCGCCCGGCACCAGATTTTTCAGGCTGTCGGCCGAACCCGACACAAAAATCCTGTAACTTTTTGCGCCCGGCACCGGTTTCCATTTCAATAATGTAGTCAGTACCTGATTTTTGGCCTTGTCTTTGGGAACAACCAGTTCCGGAGCCGTAAGAGATTCTGCATAAACTGAAGTCGAAAGCCACATCAATGCCATAAATCCAACCATAAACAATCTGAAATTTAGGTTCATTATATCCTCATATGTTGTTGTTGATGTTGTCGTGCAAGACAACGAATTATATTTATTAATTTGCATCAAATATTTTAATTTATAATTCTTGTCAATAAAAAACAAACTCAACGGAATTTACGGGATCAGTAAAACCGGCAGTTCCGAGTTTTCCGCAACACGGTGAGAAACACCGCCCAGCCAGTACTCGCTCAGCCAGTCCTTCCCTGTTCTGCCAAGAACAATCATTGAGGAATTGTACTTGCGTGAAAGATCTATGATTTCGTGAGCGGTACGTCCGGAAGAGAGATGAGATTCCGAATTAAGGCCGGCTTCAGTTAGCCGCCTGCAATACTCTTTCAGTCGCCTGCGGCTTTCTGTTTTCAGCTCCTGCAACTGTGCCGGGCTCATCGCCTTGGATATTTTTACGCCGATGTTATGAACAACTATAACATCGGTTGCAAGTCCGTTAAGGCCTTTCAGGGCATCAACCGCATTGGAGGAAGGCGATGACCAGTCCGTGGCCAGCATCGGCCGGTCAAAAATATGTTCGTTGACGCGGGTTAATATCTTTCCGTCTATTTCGTACTCGGCCATGTATTTGTCCATCAGGATAGGGATCGGGCTTCGGCGAATGAGATCCAGCAAGTGGGTGCCAACATAGACTTTTTCAAAGAGCGTGCGTTTCTTTCTGCCCGCCACGATCATATCAACTTTTTCCTTACCGGCGATGTCAAGAATCACGGCATTCGGAACGCCCACCTGAATATAAATTTTGCTTTTTACGCCTTTTTTCGCAAGAACTGCCTGCCATTGTTCAAAGCGGTCCCTCGCTTTCTTCTTGATCTCCGCCTCTTTTTCCTTCATGTATCCGCCATAAGGAACAAAGGCCACTTTTTCCCTATCGATAACATGTACAAGGACTACTTCTTTAAGACCTACTTGTGTAAGATCAAGCATCGCCTCAAGAGCGCTTAAAGCCATCTCTCTGAACCTGGTATGAAAGAGTATTTTTTCAAATTTCATTTTTCACCTGCCTTAGCCTAAGATAAATGGGGCTCTTTTCAGTACCCTCTTGAGGGTGCTCTTTTCAGTACCCCCTTGAGGGGTGTAAGTAAGTTTGATGAACTCGCAAAAAGTCGAAATATGTTCACTCAATGAGCTTTTTGGGGATTTTTAAATCACTTCGCTAAATCACAAGAACTCGGGCTAAAGCCCTCAAACAGCTTGTGATTTTTAACACTCAGTGATTCAAAAATCTGTTTGCCAAAAATCTCAAATCCGTTCACATATAACTTTTTACGAGAGCGTCAAGTTTAAGAAAATTACTAAAAAAAGACCAGGGTTACCACCACAAAACAAGGAATCAGAAAAACAAGTGTATATTTGACAATATAGCCGAAAAAACTGGGCATGGGGGTGCCGGCTTCCTCGGCTATTGAACGCACCATGAAGTTTGGGGCGTTCCCGATATAGCTGCATGCCCCAAAAAAGACCGATCCTGCTGAGATGGCCTTCAGGTATACCGGGTTTTCGGCAATAAGTCGGGGCACGGCCTCGGCTTCCGGAAGTGATGCGTAAAAGCTCCCGAGGGCGGTATTAAAAAAAGTCAGGTAAGTCGGAGCATTATCCAGAAAGGCGGATAATATACCGGTGCTCCAGAAATAATGTGTTGGCTGCTGCACCGAATTTATCAGAAAAGCCAGGGCGCCTTTGCCGCCTGCCTTGAGAATAAGAAGACATGGAATCATGGTGATGAAGATGCCGATGAAGAGATAGGCGACTTCAAGAATAGGAGCCCAGGTAAACTGGTTGTCTTCACGAACTGTTATTGAAGTGGTTGCCATTGAGAGAATTCCCATCACAATAAGAAGGCCGTCACGCACCCAGTCCTGAACCGAGCGATGTACACCAAGTGTTGATATTTCTCCCCAATCGACCATGCCGCTCATGAGAACAGACAGCACAACCCCCAGCAGGAAAAGAAAATTGTGTTTGCCTTCAAGCCCAAGCGGCACTTTTTCCATGGGATCGGCAGGAGCCGGTTTTTCCCGTCGATAGTGGTAAGTATCCAATAAAAAATAACATACAAGAAGAATTCCTGCCGTCAGAAGCATGTGAGGCAGGATGTTTAATGTCCAGAAAAAAGGAACTCCGTGCAGGAATCCCAAAAAAAGCGGCGGATCACCCAGAGGAGTGAGAGCGCCGCCAACATTAGCGACTAAGAAGATAAAAAAAACCACCATGAAGGTTCTGTTTTTGCGATGGCTGTTGGCCCTTAAAAACGGACGGATCATAAGCATGGCCGCGCCTGTTGTACCCATCCATGATGCAAGCAGCGTACCTATAAGAAGCATGCCCGTATTTACAGCCGGTGTTCCGACCAGCGTGCCACGCAGCAGGATGCCTCCCGATATGGTATAAAGGGACCAGAGCAGAATGATAAACGGGATGTAGTCCGCTATGATAATGTGAAGAATCTGATACGAAGCCGCGCCTCGGTATGCAATCACAAAAGGAACGGCTATGGATAGAGCCCAAAAGGCTGATATTTTGCCGAAATGGTGATGCCAGATGTTCGGAGCAAGCAGCGGAAAAAGAGCGATGGAGAGTAGCATGCAGGCAAACGGAATGCAGCTCCAGACAGGAAGAACTTCGCCCAGGTTGATATGTTCACCGGGAGAGCCACTTTCACTTCCGAAGGCAAAGACAGGAATAGCCGTCACTAATATCAACAAAAACAAACCAAAAACGACCTTTTTTCTGATTCTCATCCGTCTGCTCCTTCTGCGTGGCCTTTGCATAACGCCCCCTTTTGTCCGATAGCGCTAAAGCTTCACTATCGTGTCTGCGTCAGGCTCAAATTTCAATCCTCGAAATACTTCAATGTATTCCTGTGGTTGAAATTATCGCCTTCCTTGTACTTGGCCAAAATTGGACGTTCTTCAAAGGTCTCTCTGCTTTTTCACAGGGCACGAGTTTCCGTTCCGATATAATAACAATTGAAGATTATCCCGCTGCAATCCGCCTAAGGCTGACTGGGGCGGATTCAACCGTAGGAAATAGCATCTTTTTAATTCACTCGCTATTTCGGTTCAGTATAAGTTTATTTTATAAATGCCGATAGCACACACTTCCGTTGTTTTGCAATCAATTAATGACGGCTTCGTACAAAGTCATTCTGCTCTGTTGCGCTTAATCTTCCGTCACTGTAGCGTACAAAAGTACGCTACATTCCTCAAGTTTCGCGCGCTTTGCATAATGTCCGCCTCAGGCGGATTACTTTGCCGTCTGAATTCGAATTTTTTACGAAGCCGTCAATTTATGGGATTTCGCAAAAGAACTGATTAAAGCCATACGGACAAAAAAACCTCCGTGAAGGCATATACAGCCTTCAGGAGGTTTTTTTTGTTTGTGAGAATGCGGCGGAAATCTGTCTGAGGTGGATTTCTCTCAGAAAATATCTTTCAGGAAACACCTTTCATATCTTTTAATTCTGCCAGTCTTTTTGCGGCAGCCTTTCGGACACCCTCATCAATATCTATTTCCGCCATTTTTGCAAGAACGGCCTTGTCTGTCAGCATAGCCGCCCCCTCTTTCCTGTATTCGGGGTTCTTGTGCATGTGCCTCGGAACGAATAGGTCTGTAATTCTAAATCCCATGAGGTTACCTCCTTTGCTTTTATTGTTTGGCTATAATAAGATTTTTGTTTTTCATACAAAAGCGGCAAAAATTACAAGTATGAATCAAAAAATACAAAGCAATAAGTAAAAAGACAGCCCGATCCGGCAGATTATTTTTTATTGCGGCAGACCAGCAGCAAGCAGATGATGATACATCTGCTTTTCGAGATAAGTTAATATAAACTCACTTATATGTCAAGTTTTTTATACAAATTTTTATACAAATACGTGGCATGTTTTATGAATTTCTAAAGGCTTTCCGAATCTGTAAAAAAGCCTTCCTGCCATTTGCGCCTTGTATGTTGAAAGTGTCTCCAATTGTTCTTTGAAAATTTAAGCTTTCTTTTATTGGTAAAACCATCAAAATGACGGAAGAGAAGGATGGCGTCTTGGGTCTCAAACCCGTCGCGAAGTTTCTTCATTCCGCCAGGTCTAAGTCGGGGAACAACTTGGTCCAATTGAGACCGGAGAACGACAAGGCTGATGATGCCTGGCTCTTTTTCACAACTCAATTTACCGATTTAAGGAGGCTGTTCATGCAAACGTTCTACTTGGGTATCGATGCCAGCAAAGGATACGCAGACTTTATCATTCTCAACAGCCAAAAGGAAGTGGTCGTTGAAAGCTTCCAGTTGGATGACACTTTTGATGGTCACTGTTTTCTCTATGAGCTGTTGATGAAATTTTTAACCGATCATACCGATTCCATCATTTATGCGGCACTTGAGAGCACCGGCGGCTACGAGAACAACTGGTATAACGCTTTGTTGGAATTTCAGGGCACCTTAAATCTTCAGACGGCCCGTCTAAACCCCCTTGGGGTCTACCACAACAGCAAGGCTGATATGAAGCGCAATGTCACAGACAAAATCAGCGCTCAAAGTGTGGCAGAGTATATGATCGCACATCCCCAGAAGGTATCCTATCAGTCCCAGGATCACCTGGCGAGCCTGCGCAAACAGTGGGGATTTATCAAAATGCTGACCAAACAGTGTACCCAGCTTTTAAATCAGTTGGAATCCCTTTTATACAGCGCCAATCCGGAAGTCCTGGCGTACTGTAAAGACGGGGCGCCCGCTTGGGTCTTGAAGCTATTGGTCAAATACCCCACAGCCGCTAATCTGGGCAAGTCCAAAGTGAGCGCCGTAGCCCGAATACCTTTTGTTTCCACAGCTAAGGCCAAAGAGCTCGTGCTGAATGCGAAAAAAAGTGTCGCTTCAGCCACCGATGAAATCACTCAGCAGCTCATTGTGGCCACTGTCAAACAGATCATGCATCTGAAGGAAACCATTAAAGCCCAAAGCGGAATCATGGCCAGAGCGTGTGCTGTGCCTGAAGTAGAACTATTGAAAACCTTTATCGGAATCGGCGATTCCTCAGGCATCGGTCTTATGCTCAACATCCAAAGCGTGAAGCGATTTAAAACGGTCAAAAAACTGGCCGCCTTCTTCGGACTGCACCCCAAGTTAAAGATCAGTGGAGATGGGGTCAGCGTCGTTCGGATGAGCAAAGAAGGGCGTGCAGAGCCCAGGCAGATCCTCTTCATGGTTGCCATGACCGCCATTACCCAAAACCCTCTGATCAGGGAGATCTATCAGGAACATGTCCGCCAGGGGATGGAGAAAATGGCTGCCATCGGCCTGTGCATGCATAAGATTCTCAGAATCATCTATGGCATGCTTAAAAACAACAGCCCGTTTGACCCGGAAATTGACCGGAGCAACAGACAAAAACCGGTGAGCCAAAGAAAGCCGAGACAAAACAAAGTCCGTCGTTACCAGAATTATGACTCCAATGCGCCCATATCACGGCGGCAAAAAACGAAAAGAATGGAACAGAGGCGGTCCCAAAGCGACAACGGCGCCGAGTGCGGGATCTTAGCCCCCGTCCCATTCTCAACGTAACGTTATCACAAAACAGGAGATAGGTGAATAGGTTTTGCCGAATTTTCAAAGAACGGTATTTGCGGCATTGCTTACCCGCAAATTTTTTGCGGATTTTTGCTTGACTTTTACCGGAACAACTTCGCGGTTCAAATATTTTTTTGTTAAAATATTTGAACAGACAGAAGGAGAAACGCCGTGCAAACTCAGCACTAACTTACCGGTGCAGCAATATAGTCTGAAATTATTTCATGCACTTTGCACAACAAATAACATGTATTTTGAACATCAGTTTTTGGGTTTGCGGTTTTCCGGAATACCGGAAAGCGGATGATTACAATCCGAAGTATTTTTTGAAACTATTTCCTTTAAAACCGGATCATTTGTCAGCCTGTTAAGGCATGCCGTAAGCTCACCGAATTCCGATGTTGTTTTAAACTCCATGCTTATAATAAAGGTATTTCCTTCAAAGTCGGCAGGCGGTATGAGTTTTATTCCTCCGGTCAGCGCGAGTTTCCTTAAATTTTTCCTGAAATTATCTTCAGCCTTCATAATTACCGGGAAACGCCTCGATTTCAGATATTGCCTTATTTTATTAGTTTTCCGGTTTCGGTCTGACTCTTCATCTGAAAGAATATTCTGAAAATCAAAACCGTTAATCAATTCCAAAACTGAAATCCCTTCACGGGTTGCAATCTCAAAGGAAAGCGTCAGAAATTCCCGTTGCTTGTTAAGGCTCAGCTTTAAACAATCGAAAATCTCCGCAAATTGAATTCCGGAACCAATATATTCGGGTTTGACCAGTTCAAGCGCCATCGCCATTGAAACAGAGCCTGAAAGAATATATTGCTGTAACTGTTCAGGAATGTCACATAGTCTTATTATTTTTCCGGCCAGGGCCGGATTATCAGGCAGGCAGAGCAAAGAAGCAGCCGCCGGTAAATCCTTCTCTTTGCACAAACCAGACAGCATTTTATAACACCTCGATATTTCTATTAAATTCAAGGATCTCTGGATGGAATTATCGGCAATTGCAAGCTTTGCACACTCGAACCTGTCTGCATCCGGTTCTATCGTCCTTGCGGAGATACTCGTCCAGCCGAGATTTATAGCCGACCTGATGCGCCTGAAGCCGCTTATAACGGCATATCCTGATTTTTTCCTTATTACTATCGGATGGTTAATAAGGCCTGCGTTTCTTATCGAACAGGAAAGCGTCTCAATATTTTCTTCCGTTGTTATCCTGAATGTATGATCCTCAATCTCTACTGAGGAGAGATGAATAATTTCATCCGTCCATGTCATAATTCAGCGCCGGTCAGACGTTTCAACGCTTCCATGTATTTACTGCGCGTGTTGTCGATTACATCTTTCGGAAGGGATGGAGCGGGGGGCTTTCTGTTCCATTTGATGGAGGTAAGATAATCCCTTAAATACTGCTTGTCGAAACTCAACTGTGGTCCGCCGGGTTTATACGAATCTTTCGGCCAGAATCTAGAAGAGTCCGGAGTAAGGACTTCATCTATGATAATAATTTCATTTCCCACGATTCCGAATTCAAATTTAGTATCGGCAATAATAATGCCTTTCTGAGCCGCAAGTTCGGATCCTCTTATATATATTTCAATGCTAAGCTCTTTAACTCTTTCAGCAAGCTTTCTTCCTATTCTTTTAACTGTTTCATCAAAATCGATATTTATATCATGGGTACCGACTTCCTCTTTTGTTGAAGGGGTAAATACCGGTTCCGGCAGTTTGTCGGATTCCTGAAGCCCTTTTGGAAGCCGTATACCGCAAACCTCACCATGCTCCTGATAGGAACTCCATCCTGAGCCTGAAAGGTAACCCCTTACCACGCATTCAACTGGAAGAGGTTCGGCTTTTTTCACAAGCATGCTTCTTCCATCGAGCACTTCGGAATATTTTCTGCATTCCGCGGGATATTCGGCTACATTGCCTGAAATCACATGATTTTGCACAAGGGGCTTAATTGCTTCAAACCAGAACAATGATATTTTTGATAAAATTTTGCCTTTATCGGGTATCGGGTCGGGCATCACAACGTCAAATGCCGAAATCCTGTCAGTGGCAATCATTAAAAGCTTATCGCCAAGGTCATAGATATCCCTTACTTTTCCTCTTTTTAAAAGCTTGATATCGCCAAAATCGGTTTCACAAACAGCCTGTACCATTCATTTCCCCTTTTTTTTCTTCTCTTCCATAAAAGCGGTTATGTATTTTTTTACAACCTCAAGAGATGATTTTTTAAGCCTGTTGAACTTGATGCCGATCTCATATTTTTCCCTGCTTCCTTGCACTGTACGAACAGACCTGCCTTTGATTTCAACAATTTCATCCTTCAATCCTATTGAGAGCTGAACATTTTTTTTAGGATCCACCGGGAAATGTGTTTCAAGCTTGATTCCGGATTCTGAAACATCAAGGGTTCTCCCTATTCCCTGTTTGATTAAAACATTCTTTTCATAAACACCCAAATACAGCAAATTGAGAGATCTTACTCTTAAGTGTTTTCTTTTATTTTCCGTCATCTCTTTCACCTTTTTATAAAAGCGATCAGAATTGATAACCCCCAAATAAAGTCATAAAAGCAGAATGATTTATATAATATTCATTATTCTTCGTGGCATTCGTGGTGAAAAATGTACTTTTTCGAAGCCTTCAAAATTGGTACTCACGTAAAAAAACAAAGAAAGCTATTTTTTCGTCGCCATGCTGTTTTTATACATCTCACTTGCAACCATCGTTGTTGCGGATATAGAGGTTCCGATATTTTCAAGAATGTTTTTAAAAGTTACAGATAACTGATCATACTCCTTATGAATACTTCCGGTATCAAAGGCAGTCACCTGAAGGTTTCTTGAACCGAAAACCGAAGCTGAGTGCGGTTCCTGTCCTATATTGATAAATGGTATATGACCTATAAAATCTCCGATGGAAAGGCCCAAGATGGGAAGATAACCGCTTTTTGTATTACGCGCTACCAGAGCATCACCCTCCGTAATTATATAAGCGTTGATATTTTTCGTGCCCTGCTCAATCAGTATCTTTTTATTGCCCAGCAGTTCATTTATCTTAACTTTATTCGAATTTATATCAACCATCATGCTCGTCTGTTTTTTAAGCCTGCTGTCGAGGCTTTTTATCATAGCTTTGAATTCATTGGATAATTTTGTATATTCACCATAAAGCCTCTGCGAATCGAGCAGGCCCAGCTGAACTGTTCCTGCAGCTACAGCTGATGAGCTTCGCATATTCTGGCCCGGCATCACCGTCGATATGCTACCGATAAAAGAGCCGTCGGTTAATCTCAGTATAGTGATACTCCCATGGGGAGTCTCTTTGACAATTTCGACGGTTCCTTCCAGTATAGTCCATATCCAGTTTCCGAATTTGCCTTCCTCCACAATTCTGTCGCCGTCATAATGCTCTTCTTCATCGACAACATACATATAGTCGACCAGAGGGCCTCTTATTACCGGGATAGTTGGT
The DNA here is from genome assembly GCA_018830925.1 of Pseudomonadota bacterium. Lineage (GTDB taxonomy): Bacteria > Desulfobacterota > Desulfobacteria > Desulfobacterales > RPRI01 > RPRI01. The sequence continues at coordinate 4,225 of JAHJRK010000070.1, read as the reverse complement.
TCTTTTTCGGAGCTTTCGGCAAACGCCTTTGTATAAGAAACTGGCCCCAGTTTCTCGATCTGTCCGTCATCCAACATGCTCAGGGCATCCAGGGTTATTTCCATTCTGCTTTTATGTACCGTATGATTTGTTTTGACATCTTCCCTGGAAAATTCGAATTCGCCGTCGATCCACCCGAAAAGAGCATATACGGCATCAATCCCCTGTTTTGTTCCGGCCTCAGCGTTGATAATATTTCCTTTCACAAAATAGATAAAACCGGGTTCTGGAAAATACCTGCTTTTTATCTTCAAGATGCCTGTGCTGCCGTTTGCACCGAAAATCTGGATAAGCTCTCCCATATTAAGAAAATTCAAGCTGCCTGCAAGGGATATACCTGTCATTTTTCTACTGCGCCCATTTGAATTCTTTTTGTAAACGAACAAGAGTCAATTTCATGCACTCCTTCAAAGTAGCGCCAACGCCTTCGCCCGTTAATGCGCTTGCCGGATAATAAGGGACTTTAAGCTGTTTGTTGAGATCGTTCTGCATCATTTCTATAGACATTATCGGTATGCTTCCGCCGACATCTCTTTTATTATACTGCAGTATAAGCGGGACCCTGAAAATACTGAGGCCGCACTCTTTTAGATTCTGGTCAAGATCCTTGAGCGAGAGCATGTTTTTTTCCCGCCGAATGGAAAAAGAATCTGCTACAAAAACTATTCCGTCAGCTCCTTTAAGAACCAGTTTCCGGGTAGAACTGTATTGGACCTGTCCAGGTACGGTATAAAGCTGAACCTTTACATCACACCCTTTGATCTTGCCGAGGCCCATTGGAAGAAAATCAAAAAAGAGGGTTCTGTCCCCTTCGGTATCGATTGTGACCATCTGGTCGGCAACCTGTTTTTTGTAAGTCTTGAAAATATATTCAAGGTTTGTTGTTTTACCTGACCTTCCGGGGCCATAATAAACAATTTTACACTCAATTTCACGATTTTTTAAATTAAATACCGCCATCCGGCACAACTCCGAGTAAGAATATATTATATGCTAAGCCGTCGTTCAAAAATAACCGTAACATTGAAATGTCGTTACCGGCATAAGTAGCCATAACAAAATAGTCATAAAGGTAATGGTTATTTTGTTATGGCCCCTAATTGGTGAACATTTTTAAATCGAGGCTGTAATTTCCCATTTTAGGTCCTGAGCCGATTCTGGTGAAAGCTGATACAACACCCGATCCATTTAAAATGGCTATAGGCGAATAGAACTGTACGTGGTTCAATTTCAATCCTGCTTTCAAGTTTTCTATCAATAATTTCTCTCTTAACGGCACAATGAGGCTGACCATATTACCTGATTGAAACGACACATCCATAATAAGTTCGGGGTGCTTTTTTCCTCCTGTTTCCAGGATGATTCCAACTGAACTTATATCTAAAAATTCCTCTTCCTCTTCCTCTGATTCAGGCATTTCAATAAGGGGTTTTGTTGCCGGCATTGCTTTATCAGGCGCATTTTTCGCTGCTACTTCCTCTTTCACAGCGGGAAGCTTGATTTCAACTCCTTTCTCCTTCAAAAGATTTTCTAAAAACACCTTTATTTTTTCCAATTGCCCGGAAGTAAAAAGGCCCGGAGGCAGCCACTCTTTGTACTGGGAAACAGCTGCTTTTGCCGAAGAAGAAGATGAAGAAGAAGCGAAGTAACACCTTAAAATGTTTTTCGCCGCAACAAGCCGGAAAGATTCCATCTTCAACAGCTCCTTGAATTCCTTTATCGCCCTATCAAACTGTCCGAATTTCGTGAGCGCTATGGCACCATCAAGAGCCGCTGATTCCTTGTCGGTTGAAAATGAAAACTTCTCTTTAATAAGATTCTGAATTTCGACAGGCATTTCGGGAGGTTTTTCAGGATCGTTATATTTTGAAATAGTTTTCTTCAGTAATTCAATTTTCTTTGTTATTCCCTCAATAAGGAGCCTGCTGTTTTCAGGTTTAACATTTTTTTCAATAAGCTCCGAAGCGTATTTAAATTTGACCATCGCCTCGTTGAACAGTCCCTGGGTTCTGTAAGTCTCTGCTTCCCTTAAAACCGATTTAACCTGTTCCTTAATACTCATATTCGCCTCATGAGCTTTAATACCTTATATTCTTTTCAGAATCGCCTGTAAAATTTATTGAACCGATTTTTTCTATATCTCAATTTGTGACTTGATGTCAACATTTCATAAATCAAAACATATTGACAATAATTAAAATTATTATTATCTGAATCGAAAAAGCGAACAAATTAAAAAAACACTATTCCTGCGGTCGAAGATTCCTCGTTGCTTGCAGCGGGAAATCTTCAATCACTCAAAATTGGTTTTTTAATATGAGAACTTTGAATAATTCACCGTCGCCGAAACAGGGTTTGTGCTTTAAGAGGATGTTACGCAAAGGTCTCAATAGGGGAATAGGTTTTTCAATTACTGAACGTTAATAATCATATATTGTTTAAAGTAATAACAAATCAACAAGGAGTCTTTATGGACAAGAAAGTAACAGTTGTAGGAGCAGGAAATGTTGGAGCCACGGCAGCCCAGCGTCTGGCAGAAAAAGAATTATGCGACGTTGTTTTAATTGATATTGTTGAAGGCGTACCCCAGGGAAAAGCTCTCGACCTTACTGAAGCAGCTCCCATAGAAAAACATGATGCCCATATCAAGGGATATAACAACTATGAAGCCTCAGCCGGATCCGATATTATCATAATTACGGCCGGTATTCCAAGAAAGCCCGGTATGAGCCGCGATGATCTGATCAGCACAAATGCAGGGATAGTTAAAAACGTCACGAAACAGGTTGCGGCTCTTTCCCCCAACGCAGTTATAATTATTGTCAGCAATCCTCTTGATGCAATGTGCCATGTTGCATACGAAGCCAGCGGTTTTCCCAAAAGCAGGGTTATAGGCATGGCCGGCGTTCTGGATTCCGCGCGCTTCAGGGCTTTTATAGCAATGGAACTGAATGTCTCGGTTGAAAACACACATGCTTTTGTTCTTGGCGGACACGGCGATACCATGGTTCCCCTCCCGAGATATTCGACTGTTGCCGGCATTCCGATAACCGAGCTCCTTTCAAAGGATAGGATTGAGGCCCTTGTTAAAAGAACCGCGAGCGGCGGCGCTGAAATAGTATCTCTTTTAAAAACAGGAAGCGCTTATTACGCTCCAGCCTCAGCGGCGGTTGAAATGGCCGAATCCATTTTAAAAGACAAGAAAAAGATACTTCCCTGCGCTGCATACCTTGAAGGCGAATATGGAATAAACGGTCTCTTTATAGGCGTTCCGGTAAAACTGGGCGCAAAAGGCGTTGAAGAGATCATACAGATCAAACTTACCGATGAAGAAAAAGCGGCGTTAAAGAAATCGGCGGACGCGGTTGCCGAATTGAAGGAGATTTTGAAAAAACTGGGCGTATGATCCGAAGGTTTACGTTACAAAAACTTATCTGACAGGATTTACAGGATTTTACGGATCAACTGCATCGGGCCGCTCCGGAAGAGCGGCCCGAAACACGCATCCGCTTCGCGGAGGGTGTTAACCGCAGGCAACATCCTGTCAATCCTGTTTATCCTGTCTAAATCTATCGCTTAGTTATTTCCCCAGGGTTTTTTTTACACTTTTTGCGATTTCAGCGGTTATACCGGACAGTGCGCAAAGTTCATCATTCGTTGCTGCCCGGATTTTTTTTAAACTTCCGAAATGCTTTAAAAGAATCTCTTTTTTCTTTTTCCCGATTCCCCTTATATCATCAAGAGCCGAATGAACGGATTTTCTGCGGATCTGCTTCCTGTGAAAGGATATGGCAAAACGATGCGCTTCATCTCTTATCCGCTGAAGGAAGAAAAGAAGGTCCCCTTCCCTTCCGAAGTTGACCGGATTGGATCTACCGGGCTGATATATCTTATCTTCCTTCTCGCCTTTACTCTCATCCTTCTTTGCAATTCCGATAAGATCAAAATGGCGGTCAAGTTCCAGATCATTTAATATATCGCGGACAATCCTTACATGTCCTTTTCCCCCGTCAATCACGAGAAGATCAGGATAAGGCTTCGACTCTTCGTTTTTCCCGAATCGTCTTCTTATAACCTCTGCCATGTAAGCGTAATCATTATGCTCTTCAACAGTCTTTATCGAGTATTTTCTGTAAGCCGATTTTAAAGGTTTTCCGTTTTCAAACACAACCATGGCGGATACCGG
>JAHJRK010000483.1 GCA_018830925.1 Pseudomonadota bacterium | reverse complement strand
GAAAAAGGATGTTCCGTATCAGGTTGCGGATGAAAATTCAGGCTTTAAAATCAGCTTTGCAAAACCTAAAGAACCCTCTGTTTCTGAAAAAGCCTCTGTAACTTCAGGAACTGTTGATGAAAAGAAAGACGAAAAGAAAAATGCGGGAATTATTCAAGAAGATCTGAAGCCTATTGCAGATGCTCCGAAAATTGCAACCCGGATCGGATCTGTTGACCTTGAGAAATCCGGCAACGGCATTGTAATAGCGGTCAAATCGGATGGAATGATAAATGATTTTAAATCATTCACTCTTGAAAGTACGCCCAAGCTTCCGGCACGAATTGTTTTTGACATTATCAATATAAAAAGCTCTTTTAAAAAGGAGCAAATTGTTCCCGTAAATACAGAATGGGTGAGCAAGGTTCGGCATTACTCCTCTGCCGATAAAGTTCGGATCGTATTAGATACAAAAAATAAATATTTAAAATCCTTCTCAGCCGAACCTGTTTTAAATGGACTATTGATCAAGGTTGGGCCTGCTGAGACAAAGACTACAGAGATAAGTTCTCAGCCTGTCGTTCAAAAAGAACCTTTGGTCTCGGCTGAAAAAATCACAGAACAGCCGGTTTCGAATGTTTTGAAGAAAAAAGCAGTTTTATCGGATTCAAAACCCGCTTGGGTCAACAAAATTGACTTTTCGAGCGAAGAATCCGGCAAATCAACGATAACTATAGGAACAACAAAACCCGTTGAGTATAATTTAATAAAAGTATCGGAAAGACTGCTTCATCTCCGGCTTAACAATACGAATATTCCAGCAAATCAGAGGAGACCACTTATTACAACGCGTTTCAACAGCGCTGTAGACAGAATTACGCCAGTCCTGAAGCCGGTTAAGAAAAATACATCTCTGGTTGCAATTGAGCTGAGAGAAGCAGTTCCTTACGTGGTTGAACAACAGTCGGACACCCTTCTGATGGTCCATTTTGAAGCTTCTTCCGTTTTGCCCAAGTCTGAAAAAGAGGCTGCTCTTCCGGATTGGAAAGAAGTTCTTACCAATGTGTCTGCTGAGCCGGTTGAAACTGAAACAAAAGAACCTGTTGCAAAGCAGGTTGCAGAAGCTAAAAAAATTCTTCTTGAGCCCGGAAAACGATATACGGGAGAAAAAATAGCGCTTGATTTCTATGATACTGATATCAAGAATGTGTTTCGTATCTTAAGAGAAGTCAGCGGGAAAAATTTTGCAATTGATAAAAGCGTAACCGGAAAAGTTACTTTATCACTGGAAAAACCCGTTCCATGGGATCAGGTTCTTGATCTTGTACTTAAAATGAATCAGCTTGGAATGATTTATGAAGGTGATGTTGTCCGGATTGCTCCGATAGAAGCAATCAAAAAGGAAGAAGAGTTAAATCAGGCGAGGATTTTAGCAGATCAAAAATCAAAGGAGCAGCAAAAGGCGCTGGAAGAACTGGTGGTTGAATATATTCCGATCAATTATTCCAACGCCAAGTCAGAGATATTACCGCTCTTGGAGAAGATAAAAACCAAGGACAGGGGAAACATCAGTGTAGATGAGAGGACAAATCTTATTATAATTACGGATGTTGCTGAAGTTATCAAGAAGGCAAATGAAATTGTAAAAAAAATTGACAGAGTAACTCCCCAGGTAATCATAGAAGCAAGAATAGTTGAAGCAAGCACCAATTTTTCCAGAGAAATCGGGACATCCTGGGGATCGGGAATCGGTGTTCAGCCGGTAAACCTTATAGGGGGCGGCGTAGCATGGTCCGCTCCTTCGATTGATAACAGGGTAGGAGTCGGCCCTCAGAGGGGTTTGAATGATATTGGCGGAACATACGGCGTGAATACGGCTATTAATTTTCCGACATCTTCGGACAGAGCAAGTATAGGGTTTAATTTCGCAAGAATTGCCGGAACACCTCTTTTGCTTAATGCCAAACTTCAGGCAATGGAAGCCCAGGGTGAAGGTAAAATAATATCTGCGCCCAAGATAGTTACACTTGACAACAAGGAGGCTACAATAAAGCAGGGGTTGCGTTATCCCTATAACAAGCTTGATACTTCCGGCAACACGACAACGGTGTTTGAAGATGTAGACCTCGAGCTGAAGGTAAAACCGCATGTTACTCCTGATAACCGGATTTCCATGGTGATTAAGATCAAAAAAAGGGACCTTGGGAATATAATAAGCGGTCAGCAATCCTTTACAACAAAGGAAGCTGAAACCGAACTCCTCATTAATGACGGGGAAACAGTCGTAATTGGCGGTATCATTAAGACAACAAAGAGCTCAGGAGGTTCGGGGGTTCCCGGGTTGTCGATGATTCCGATACTCGGATGGCTATTCAAGGCAGACTCAAAAACCGATAACAAGGAAGAACTTCTTATTTTCATAACCCCGAAGATAGTTCTCCTTGAGCAGCGCAGCGCTTCATGAAGCGAAACAGCAAGCGCATTTACAATAATAAATTCTCATACGGTCGAAGATTCCCTGTAGCTTGCTGCGGGGAGCTTCAATCCAACAATGGGATGGTTTTTATTATAAGGAATTTATAAAACAAGCCTTCCGGGCCAATTATAAAACTCTTATATTTGTATGTTTTATCATTCCCGCGACGCGGGAAGCCGGTATTATTATTAGATTCTTAACTCCCACTTTCGTAAGCGTGACGACTTTTGGTACTACTGCAATAGGTTCTTCTATCTAAGTGATACTCCACCCGCAGAGCGGGTGGCCTCAGGTAGCCCCCCAGAGGGGGGCGTTTTCATCGGGAAAGCCCCGTTGGAGCTGTATATAATTTATTTCAAATCAAGTTCTCTTTGTTGTTGATCAGCCTTTTCTTGAT
>JAHJRK010000482.1 GCA_018830925.1 Pseudomonadota bacterium | reverse complement strand
TTAAGAGAAGGCGCTGCGGTCAAAGACTTCGAAAACCCGGAAAGGATCATTATCGGAGCGGACAGTAAAAAAGCCGAAGAGATAATGACATCTCTCTATCGCTCGGTTGCAAGAACCGGTCGTCCCATAATGATAACGGATGTAAAAAGCGCAGAAATAATCAAATACGCCGGCAATGCAATGCTGGCGACAAGAATCAGTTTCATGAATCAGCTGTCTCATCTGTGCGATAAAACGGGCGCTGATATAAAGGATGTTTCAAGAGGAATAGGTCTTGACAGCAGGATCGGCCCGCGCTTTCTGCATGCGGGCGTCGGATATGGAGGAAGCTGCTTTCCGAAGGATGTAAGAGCGCTGATATCCACATTAAAAAAATACGGTTGTGACGCAGACCTCTTTGAGGCCGTTCACAGGATAAATGAAAAGCAGAAGGTCGTTGTGGTTGAAAAGCTTAAATCAGTTCTGCCTATAAACGGCAACACTATAGCCATATGGGGACTTTCATTCAAGCCTAAAACCGACGATATCAGGGAGGCCCCTGCACTTAAGATAATCGAGGAGCTAAAGAGCATGGGAGCAAGGATCAACGCGTTTGATCCGGTTGCAATTGAAAGCGCCAAAAAGGTTTTAAAAGACGTCGCATTTTTTGATGATCCGTATGAAACAATTCGGGGCTGCGACGCTCTCATTGTCGCCACGGAGTGGGATGAGTTCAGAAATCCTGACTTTAAGACTATAAAATCGCTGTTAAAAAAACCTGTTATCATTGACGGACGAAATATTTATGATCCAAAGGAGATGAAAAAACTGGGTTTTACTTATATCGGAATAGGAAGACAATAACGGATCAGGTTCAAAGATCGTTTTCAAACCGCTTCCCGAAGACGACCCGAAACAGCGCAAGCTGGATATTACGTTTGCAAAAGATGTGCTCGGCTGGCAGCCTGAAGTAATTCTTGAGGAAGGGTTGGAGAATACGATAGAATATTTCAGGAATATGATTGAAGGAGTATGAGTATGGGAAGTAAGAAAGAAGTTAAAAAAAACAATTTTTGGGTAGTTGTGCAAAGCTCTCATATCGTGTTAAATAGTAGAAAAAAACAAAATCCGTAACTGGGGGGGAAAATGCAATTTAACGTCATAATAGAAAAAGATGATCACGGTTATTTTGCTTATGTACCAAATCTGAAAGGATGCGTAACTCAAGGCGATACGGTTGAAGAGGCTATGCAGAATATTAAAGAGGCAATTGAATTGTATATTGAGACCCTTCAGCGAGATGAAATCGTATCATTAGCTAAAAGGCATTATATCATCGCCCCTTTGGAAATCGATACGGTCAATGCCTGAAAAATTACCAAAATTAGACGCAAAAGAAGCCGAAAAAATTCTTATGGATGACGGTTTTACCCTGCTCAGGCAAAAAGGAAGTCATCGTATATACGGCAAGGGGGCGAAACGTATGATTTTACCATTTCATACGGGAAAAACACTTCATCCAAAAATTGTAAAAGAGCTATTTGAAATCATTCAGGATGAGAAATAGTCGTTTTGCGGTCCTCGGCCTTTCACTTTTCACCCGGATGCGGTAATCGGCAAAATGAGGGAAACGCATGAAAGAATGGGCGTCCCCATGTCCCGCTCCCTTTTATATTTCGGCTTTTTCACTACCCCGGAACATAAGTATGCAACAATTGAGAAAATTTGACAAAGTTTATAAGTTTGGTTTAAAATAAAACCCAAAAAAGGGGAGATCAAATGCTTGAGAATATAAAGATGGAAATAAAACCAGCAGTGCTCATTACAGCGTTAAATAAAATGCCGAAAAAAGAAAGAGATTCATTCCTTGAAGATCTTCTTGCTGCCACTTCTCCGGAATATCTGGCAAGTATCAAGGAAGCTAGAGCAGACTATAAGACCGGCAGAGTGAGATCTCATCAGGAGGTCTTCGGTCGTTGAAATACAGACTTGTATATACCCATAGGGCCTTCAGAGATATTCAGGAGCTTGAGGAAAACGTGAAAAAGAGAATCGGGAAGGTTCTTGAAAGATACAGAGAAGAACCCTTGAAATTCGCTTCCAGATTGATCGATTCTAAGCTCGGTATGTTTCGATTCAGAATTGGCGATTATAGAGTCATCTGTGATATCGAAGACAATGAGATTATCATTTTGCGAGTTGGTCATAGAAAAGATATTTACAGGAAGCTTTAACTCCTCTGATGATTTTCACAACCGATTGTAACTGTTTATAGATTATCGATTTTTCACTTTGTGCCTTTGTGCTTTTCGTTCTTCGGCTTCATTCTTCGGCCTTTAACCTTTTTCACACAAAACGCAACACAGCTTTTCGGTTTTCTGGGCGCTTTTCGTTCTTCGGTTTTCCCGCTCTTCGATGTACGATGTCCGATATTCGATCTTCGGCTTTTAGCCCTTGGCGGTTCAATATTTCCGCGGTTCAGATTCTATGAGTACTGAAAATCATAAGAAAGTTTAAATGTTTAGAACGTCCTCTATGCGGCCCCCCGGTTATGTGAACCGTACCGTCTGGTATAAATAAATCGGTTTATAGTTTCTGGTTGCCGAAGGTCCGCCTCAGGCGGAGTTTATAGTTTATGGTTATGAAGACATCTGAACCAAAACAGGGAGCGCATTTTTTGATGCTTGACTCGAAGCTATAAACAGGAATCTAATCAAAGCTCAAAACGAGATATAAAACACACTTTCGCCGACGTTGCTTTTTGACACGAGAATAATCAGTTGACATATTCCTGTGAAAGTTATACATTGTATAACAAAATGTGAGGGCATACCATGTTTGCTATTCGGTTAGACAAAGAAATTGAGCAAGAGTTGGATCTGCTCGCAAAAACCCAAGGCAGTAACCGCAGTGCGGTGGTACGGGAGGCTATTCTTCAATACTTGGAGGACAATGAGGATTTGTGTCTGGCCAAAGAAGCTCAAAGCCAAACGCGCGGTAGAAAACCGCTTAAACAATTGAGAAAAGATCTTGGTTTGGACCGTTGAAATCAGTGATGTAGCCGAACGGCAATTGCGAAAAGTGGACCGGTCAGTTCAGGAACGCATTCTCGACTGGCTCAACGACCGGATTGAGGGTTGCAAAGACCCCCGGCATTTTGGGGAACCGTTGAAGGGTGACCGCGCCGGCTTCTGGCGATACCGGATTGGAGACTATAGGGTACTGTGCGACATCCAGGACG
>JAHJRK010000069.1 GCA_018830925.1 Pseudomonadota bacterium | reverse complement strand
GTTTTACCGGAATACTTTTCAATGCTTTCGCTCTACGGCGTCAAGCATATTGTGGCGATTTCCTCGACGAGCCGCTTTACCAAATCTATTTCTTCAGATCCCACCGAGCAGGCCCTTGCGGAAAGACTGGCAGATAGTGAGGAACGTCTTATCGCGTGGGCGAAAACAAAAGACGTGACCTGGACGATTCTTCGGCCAACTCTAATTTACGGCCTGGGAAGTGACAAGAATATCAGCGTGATCGCCCGTTTTATTCGACGCTTCGCTTTTTTTCCGTTTCTTGGTGCGGCACGTGGACTGCGGCAGCCGATACATGTGCATGATGTTGCATCGAGTTGTCTGGCAGCGCTTAATGAAGGTAAGGCCATCAACCGTTCCTACAACCTATCGGGCGGGGAAACACTCACATATCGGGAGATGGTCGGTCGCATTTTTTCAGCAATGGGAAAATCGCCTCGCTTTGTAACATTTCCCCTCTGGACTTTCCGGATGGCTGTAGCGTTTTTGCGCGTATTACCGCGTTTTCGCCACTTGTCAGCCGCCATGGCGGAAAGGATGAATCAGGATCTCGTGTTCGACCATGAAGATGCATGCAGAGATCTGGGTTTCTCACCGCTTCCCTTCCTGCTGACCCGGGAGGATCTTCCCGGGTGATTCCGGGGCGTTTGCAAAGGTCTCTATGTTACAGTGCCAGGCTGTTCTTTAGCGCAATATCCACCTTTTCCATGATCTCATCGGGAAGAACGGTGATTTTCGGCTCTATCAACCGCCTATTGTCGATGGTGCGAATCTGCGACAGATTAACAATTGAAAGTTTTTTCAGACCGGCATCCCTGCCGACAGGCACGCAGATCGGATAAGTTGCTTTTTTCTCTGAATAATCAGTTATGACGGCGACAATGGTCGTAGGCGAGTACAGATTTCCGATATTGTTTTGAATGATCAACACCGGCCGGATTTTTCCGGTTTCACTCCCCACCACCGGATCGAGGGTTGCATAATAGATTTCTCCTCTTTTAACGTTGGAAGTCGTCATGGGGTGGCCTCTGGGAGATTCTCGGCGTCAGAGAATTTGAAATCCTCGGAAATATTGATATTTTCTTCAGCTAAGTCCTTATAAGCGGCCTTCATCCGTTCCTCAAAATCCAGCCTGTCGAGTTGGATTAATTTTTCCTCGATAGACTCCCGCACGAAGGCAGAAACCTTTTTCCCCTGCTGGGAAGAGGCTTTGAAGAGCTTCTTTTTGATCTCCGCAGGGAGTTGGATGTTTATTCGTACCTTTTCCTGTTGTGTTGTTGACAACATATTTTTACCTCTTTTTTGTGTGTTAAAAATGTATAATATTTTGTACCAGAAAATGATGTAAATAACAATAAAAAAAGAGGGCGGAAATTTAAAATACCAAACCTGAGTTCAATAGTGGCTCTTAACAGTATCTAAAGCCATCTGACGGAAAGTCCGGGTGGTTTTGTATTTATTCTTGAAATTATAACCTTCCTTGTACCTGGCCAAAATCTTACTTTCTTCAAAGGTCTCGTTTTGGGATAAGAGGAGTATTTAATTGTCTTTAGTTCTCATCACCGGAGCAGACGGTTTTATAGGAAAGGCGCTTTGCGCGGAAATGCTTTCCAGGGGTTGGAAAGTCCGCGCCTCTGTCCGGTCCCGGGAAAAAATAAAGAGCCTTCCCGAAGAGATTCAAATAATAGAAACAGGCTCGATCGGTCCTGACACACAATGGGCTCATGCACTCGATAATGTCGATTCGGTAATACATCTTGCAGGGCGGGCTCATATCATGGAAGATTCATATTGCGATTCTCTTTCTGAACACCGAATTGTTAATACTGCCGGAACCGGGAATCTGGCACGTTCCGCAGCTTCCGCGGGTGTCCGGCGTTTTATTTTCATGAGTACCGTTAAAGTAAACGGAGAGGGCAGGGGAGTTCCATATTGCGAGAACGATATCCCCGGGCCGTTAGATCCTTACGGAATAAGTAAATGGGAAGCGGAAAAAATAATAAAAGCCATCGCCGGCGAAACAGGCATGGAAACGGTAAGTATCCGTGCGCCGATGGTCTATGGTCCTGAAGTAAAAGCTATTTTTTTGAAGTTGTTGAAGATAGTTGACCGGGGAATCCCGATGCCGTTTGCCGGTGTAAAGAATAAAAGGAGCATGATTTATCTGGGTAATCTTGTTGATGTCATTATGACATGCCAAACACATCCTGAAGCAGGACAAAAAACATACCTTGTAAGCGACGATTATGATATATCCACACCGGAACTTATCAGAAAAATAGCAACAGCGATTGGTAAACCGGCAAGGTTATTTTATCTGCCCCTGTTTATGCTGCGCCTGGCAGGCGCCATAACCGGGGAATCACAGGCGATAGACAGGTTGAACAACTCTCTTGCGGTTGATTTATCAAGAATCAAAAGAGAACTGAACTGGAATCCTCATTTTACATTGGCACAGGGATTAAAACAAACGGCAGAATGGTATAATAAAATGCATTGACATCTTATACGGCATAGCCTTATTATTAGGCCTGTTTTAAGGCCTGATTATAGGCCCCACAGAGGAGGAGATCATGCAGCAGGCAAAATTCAGTTGTAAAGAGAATCAGGTCGAATTCTTAAATAATTATAAGGAGTACGGTTTTAAGGATAAAAGCTCCTTGGTTCGTGAGGCATTGAACCGGTTGAAGAAAGAACTGGAATCACAGCAATTAAAGGAATCGGCCGATTTATATACTGAAACCTACATGGAGAATTCTGATCTCAAGGCATTGACAGAATCAGCCGCTCAAGTCTGGCCAGAATGACGACTCTTTCACGAGGTATGATCATCGATATTGATCTTGATCCTGTACAGGGGTCTGAGACAGGTAAAGTGCGGCCCTGCGTGATTGTGACAAACGATGTTTACAATGCCCGCGTCCCTGTTATCCAGGTTGTGCCTGTTACAGAATGGAATGTAAAAAAGGCAAGAATCAAGACCAATGTGACACTGATTCCGTCTGAGATAAACGGTCTTGACAAGAAGTCCGTGGCCGACTGCCTGCAAACCCGCCCGATTGACTATCGGTTGAGATTGTCTCGTGTGCGGGGCAGATTAGACCAAAGAGATATGCATTTGATCGATCAGGCTCTGAAAGTGGTTTTCTCTCTTTAAAAAATGAAAAGATTATTTGATGTGATAATTTCAATATTACTGCTGATTCTTCTATCAATTCCTATGCTTGTCATTTCAATTCTTATAAAACTTACCTCAAGGGGACCTGTGCTTTACTGGTCGGACAGGGTGGGAAAAAATAATGCCATTTTCCGGATGCCCAAATTCAGGTCGATGAGAACGGATACGCCCCCTGTCGCGACCCATCTGCTGGCTGATCCGGATCGATATGTAACGACAATCGGCAGTTTTATCCGAAAGACGAGTCTTGATGAACTGCCTCAGATATTCAGTGTGCTGAAAGGAGATATGAGTTTTGTAGGACCGAGACCGGCTCTGTTCAACCAGGATGATCTTGTCGAGCTGCGGACATCAAAAGGTATTCACACTCTTGTTCCGGGAATAACAGGCTGGGCGCAGATAAACGGGAGGGATGAACTTCCGATTCCGGTGAAGGTCGATTATGATCTCTATTATCTGAAAAACCGGTCATTCATTTTTGACCTCAAGATACTGATGTTGACTTTATCTAATGTTATCGCAGGCAAAGGTGTTAAACACTGATGTTTATTTGATAAAAATAGAAGGATTCAAGGATTCCAGGGTTCAAGGATTCCCACCATAGTGATTGGCGGGCCTTCGGCAGGGTTCCAGGATTGCAGGATTCAAGTGACACAAAGCGACACGTAGTGAAGCTGAAGCGCTAACCATCAGCGCTAAATGCCGAAAAATTATATGACAATGGTTAAGAAACGATGTTTTTAATGAAGAAAATTATAGGACTGCTTCTATCACCCATGACGGTTTGTATCGTGCTGCTTGTTTCGGGCCTGTTTCTGCTCCTATTTACAAGACGGCAGAAAACCGGAAAATTCACGGTTACCCTGGGCGTTGTTTTTCTCCTGTTCATGAGTTATGATGCATTACCGGACAGAGCGCTCGGAACACTTGAACATAGATATCAGCCTCTTAAGAAGATTGACTCGATATCCGATGTAAAATGGATTGTAGTGCTTGGCGGAGGCCATGTAACAGATCCGAATCTGCCTGTGGCCAGCAGGATTTCAGGAGAGTCGTTATCAAGACTTATTGAAGGAGTTATCATACATAAGAGATTGCCTCAAAGCAGAATGATTTTGTCCGGCAGCAATATATTCGATCCTGTTCCTGAATCAAAAAGCATGGCGGAGCTTGCAATTATCCTTGGAATTGATAAAGATGACATTCAAGAAGAACCTTCCGGTCTCGACACTGAAGATCAGGCAATATTAATAAAAAAAATAGTAGAAAAGGACAAATTTATTCTGGTAACTTCCGCATTCCATATGCCCCGCTCAATGGCTCTTTTTCAAAAACAGGGAATGTATCCGATACCGTCTCCGTCCGGCTACCGTGTTAAAAACAGAAAGGAAGTCGATCCCTTCATGTTTTTTCCGGATTCGAACGGAATTGAAAAAATGGAACTTGCCGTTCATGAATATCTCGGCATGCTCTGGTCCAAATTAAGAGGACGGATATAATGAAATTCAGATCTCTATACAGCAGATTGTTAATCGTTCTCGGAATTGATATCGCCCTGATCGCCGCTTCAATATACGGAGCCTATCTTGTCCGTTTTGAATTCTCCATTCCTTCACACAATTTTGTTTTGCTGTATAAAGCGCTTCCCGCGATAATACTTGTCAAAATAATATCCTTCTATTTATTCGATCTTTACCGCGGTATGTGGAGATACACCAGCATTGCGGATCTGTTAAATATCATCAAAGCCTCCGCCATAAGCAGCTTTCTGATCATATTATTTATTCTCTTTACGACAAGGTTCGAAGGATTTTCCCGTTCCATTTTCATAATCGACTGGTGCTTTACCGTCTTATTGATTACCGGATATCGTGTATCAATACGACTTTATTACGAGCATTTAAGCGGAGAGGGTTCCCGGCTGACTGCCATGAGTAATCTGATCGGCTTGTTGACCAGGAAACAATCCGGTGGGAAAAGAATACTTATAGTAGGGGCAGGGGATTGCGGAGAGAAAATCTGCAGAGAGATTTTAAACAATT
>JAHJRK010000481.1 GCA_018830925.1 Pseudomonadota bacterium | reverse complement strand
TTTTGAGAGCTTTGAAAAAAGTATAATCGGGCCGGGGATGGCTATAGACAGAAATCCTTTTGCCATTATTGCACTGGGAGGATACGGAAGGGAAGAGATGTGCATCCATTCGGATGTTGATCTCCTTTTTCTTTTCGGGGAGAAAGTTCCTGAAAATGCCGTGCAGCTTATCAAAGAGGTTGTTTATCCACTGTGGGATATAGGACTTGATGTCGGCCACGCTACCCGATCCCTGAAAGATTGCATGAGCATTGCCGGAAGCGATTATCAGGTTCTCACATCACTTCTGGATGCGCGTTTCATATGCGGAATGTCGCTTCTGTATTCGGATCTTATGGAGCAGCTCCACAAGAAAATTCTGATGAAGAGGTCGGAGAGCATAATCAGCCGGCTGGTTGAAAGCAACACTTCACGGCATCTCCGTTTCGGAGATTCAGCCTACATGCTTGAGCCTAATATTAAGGAAGGACAGGGAGGCCTGAGAGATTATCATACCATGCTCTGGATAGCCCGGATCATGTCGGATATAAAAACGCCCAGAGATCTTGAATATTATGGTTACCTTTCTCATGACGAGTTCAGGAACCTTTCAGAGTGCCTGTCTTTTATATGGCAGACAAGAAACAGCCTGCATTATTTGACAGGAAGGAAATGTGATCAGCTATATTTTGAGTATCAGCCGAAAGTTGCAAAAGTTTTAAAACAAAGTTCCGAAAACGGCCATAAGCCGGTTGAAATGTTTCTGGGAGAGCTTCATGGCAGAATGGAATTTATAAAGCAGCAGTTCATGATTTTTCTGTATGAACTCGGCTATGACAGGAAACAGACCCGGAAAAGAAAGATTATTAAAAATACAAAAATTACAGGACTTGAAGTTACAAAAAGGGGCTCTCTCAATTTCGCCTCATCTGAAAAACTTTTAAGCAATCCGGAACTTTTAATTGCAATATTTGAAGAAAGCGCAAATCTCATGATTCCGATAAGCGCTGAAGGCAAAAGACTGATAAAGGAATTCGGCTATCTTGCAGATGATTCTTTCAGGGTTTCGACCTCCGTGATCAGGTCATTTGAAAGAATCCTGGTTGCGCCGGCAAAGTCATTCAATGTCCTCAATGAGATGCTGAACGCAGGATTTCTTGAACGATTTATACCGGAGATAAAGGGAATCGTTAACAGGATTCAGTTCGATGAGTACCATCTTTACCCTGTAGACAGGCATTCCCTGAGAACTGTCAGGACTATCAAAAGTTTTGGAACCGATGAAGATATCACAGGCGACTGGCTGTGCGGTAATCTTTACCAGGAATTAAAAAACCGTAAGCTTCTTCTCTGGGCTGCTCTCCTTCATGACATAGGCAAAGGGGAACCGGGCGGCGGACACTCCAGACGCGGAGCAGGAATTGTCAGACAGATACTAACAAGGATAGGATTCAAACAGGAAAAAATTGAAACTATTTCGTTTCTGACCGAAGAGCACCTGTTGCTTATCAAAACGGCAACAAGAAGAGATATAAACGATGAGGAAACGGCCTTTTTCTGTGCTGGAAAAATCAAAGAGATAGAATTACTGAAGATGCTTTACCTCCTTACAGTTGCAGATTCGATATCGACAGGCCCGAAGGCTTGGAATGACTGGACTTTCACTCTTCTTAGAGATTTTTTCTTAAAGATACTGAGTATTATGGAAAAGGGGGAGCTTGCATCAAACGGGGCGGTTGAGGCGGTTGAAAATAAAAAGAGAAAATTATTGAGCGCTGTAACTTCAGCAAAGCATAAAAAAGATATTAAAAACCATATCGAGGTTTTGCCTCCAAGATATCTTCTGTACACTACTGTCCGCGAGATTCTTGAACATCACAGGCTCTATTCAAGTCTTGGACACTCTGAGTTCGTGTGGGAAATAGAAAAACCGTTGGAGTCAAATATGAGGATTCTTACAATCTGCGCCAAAGACAGGCCGGGGTTATTTTCAAAAATGGCCGGGGTTTTTACTTTAAACGGCCTGGATATTCTTGATGCCAGAATCAACACATGGAAAAACAATATTGCGCTTGATATTTTTATGCTTAAACCGCCGGTCGATCAGATATTTGAAGAGGAAAAATGGGCTGCGGCAAAAGAGAATCTTGAATCAGCCCTGTCGGGAAAGCTTAATCTTGCGGTTGCCCTGAAGGAGAAGATGTCGGGCAACATGCATATGAAACCGCATATGATGGGAAAGCCGCACAGGATTGAAGTGGATAATGAAAGTTCAAGTTATTTTACGATTATTGAAGTTTTTACGTATGATTTTACTGGGTTATTATACAGCATTACAAACGCCCTTTTTTCTTGCAGGCTGGATATAAGGGTTGCAAAAATTGCGACAAAAGCTGACCAGGTGGTTGATGTTTTTTATGTGGTCGATTTCGAAGGGCAGAAGGTTGATTCAGAAGAACAGGTGGCCGAAATCAAGGCTGCAATATCAGAGGTACTTCCAAAACCGGTTTTGTGAAGCTCTGTTTTAAATAGATAGTATAGGAATTCCCTTTGGGGACGCAGATGAACGCAGAAGTTTAGACTGAAGACTGTTAGTAAGTTAGAAACTATTTTCTGCGTTATCCCGGCAGAAAATAGTTTCGTTAACGCACTTATCCCGTTTATCGGGGTTAGGCTGTAACCTATTAGCTAACAGCCTAACAGCCTATCTATCTGCGGGTATCGGCGAAAAACTGTGTCCTGATTAATTTAAAATCTATTTCCCAATAATCATAAAATGGATTTTTGCGGAAGATATAATGGAGGTTTATATTAATATGATAAATTCAGGCGATACTGCTTTCATGCTTATAGCGACAACAATGGTTATGTTCATGACTCCCGGGCTGGCTCTTTTTTACGGAGGTCTTGTCCGGTCTAAGAATGTTCTTTCTACAATTCTCCAGAGTTTTATCAGCCTGGGTGTGGTTTCACTGATATGGGTCATTTACGGTTATTCCATAGCCTTTGGACCTGATATCAAGGGGTTTACCGGTAATCTGGATTGGGCTTTTTTAAACGGTGTCGGACTATCTCCGGGACCATATTCCGCGAACATACCGCATCTTTTATTCTGCGCTTTTCAATTAATGTTTGCAATCATAACACCTGCGCTGATAACAGGAGCTTACGCTGAAAGAATGAAATTTTCAGCCTTTCTTTTATTTACAGCGCTGTGGACGACCTTTGTGTATCTTCCAGTCTGTCACTGGGTCTGGGGCGGAGGGTGGCTTGGAAAACTTGGAGCCCTCGATTTTGCGGGAGGAACAGTCATACATATAAATTCGGGGGCAGCCGCGCTTGTTGTTGCCATAATACTTGGAAAGCGGCGGGGCTGGGGAAAAGAATCCATAATGCCCCATAATCTTTCCATGACCGTGCTGGGCGCAGGAATACTCTGGTTCGGCTGGTTCGGTTTTAATGCGGGAAGCGCGCTTTCTGCCGGCGAAGTTGCCACCATGGCCCTTGTTACAACACAATTATCTGCAGGCGCAGCCGCCGTTTCATGGATTGTGGCGGAGTGGATATATCATGGAAAACCGACCGCTCTTGGAGCAGCTTCAGGCGCCCTTGCAGGCCTTGTGGCAATAACTCCTGCTGCCGGTTTTGTGGGACCGGTTCCTGCGGTTATCATAGGTATTGTGGCAGGCATTATATGCTGTTTCGCGATGATGTTGAAAACCCGGTTCGGATATGATGACGCCCTCGATGTGGTGGCTGTACACGGAGTCGGCGGAATATGGGGCGCTCTTGCAACAGGGCTTTTTGCAACCAAGACGATTAATCCTGCCGGTTTCGACGGACTCTTTTACGGAAATCCGAAGCAGGTTCTGATACAGGCGGTCGGCATTCTGACCACAATTGCATTTTCCATGGGAGTGACGGCCCTTATTCTAAAGGTGGTGGATAATGTTACCGGTCTGAGAGTAACCGATGAGGAAGAAATACAGGGTCTTGATGTGTCTCAGCATAGTGAGGTAGGATATTCAATGTAAAAAAATGACTTTGTAAGAAATCATCATAAATAACAAGGAGGTACAACGATGAAAAAGATTGAGGCCATCATCAAGCCTTTCAAACTGGACGACGTAAAAGAAGCCCTTAATGAGATCGGAGTTCACGGCATGACGGTTTCCGAAGTCAAGGGATACGGGCGGCAGAAGGGACATAAGGAGATTTACCGGGGAGCCGAATATGTTGTTGATTTCATTCCCAAGATAAAGATCGAGATTGTTGTTGAAGCGGAGATGGCTACCAAGGTGGTTGAAACTATTATTCAGTCTGCAAACACAGGAAAGTTGGGAGATGGAAAGATTTTTGTGATTCCGGTTGAAGGAGCAATAAGAGTTCGTACCGGCGAAAAGGGAAAGGACGCCTTATAATTAATACTGAACCGGGCTAATGAATGAAGGATTGTAGTTTTGTACTCTTAATTACAATCTTAAAATAATATATAATACCATATAAAAACAGATAAATATGATCAATTTATCAAAGAAGGAGCTTTTTCATGAAACCAAAAGAGGTGTTGAGTTTTGCGAAAGAAAAGGGCGCAAGGGTTGTTGACCTGCGGTTTATTGATTTTCCGGGCTTATGGCAGCATTTTACTGTTCCGATAGGGGAATTGAGCGAATCGAGCTTTGAAGACGGATTCGGATTTGACGCATCAAGCATGAGAGGGTGGCAGCCGATAAATGCCAGCGATATGCTGGTCATTCCTGATCCTGCAACGGCAAAGATGGACCCTTTTTTTGAGGTTCCGACGCTTGTCATGATATGTGACATAGTGGATCCGCTGACAAGGGAATCCTATTCCCGCGATCCCCGCTATATTGCGAAAAAAGCGGAGGCATATCTGAAGAGAACCGGGATAGGCGACACGGCGTTTATCGGCCCTGAAGCGGAGTTTTTCATCTTTGATGACGTGCGTTTTGATTCCCAGAGAAACAGCGCCTTTTATGCGATTGATTCCGAAGAAGGAATATGGAACAGCGGAAGAGACGAATGCCCGAATCTGGGATACAAGCCGCGACATAAAGAAGCCTATTTCCCTGTTCCTCCGACGGATAAATTCCAGGACTTAAGAACAGAAATGCTTCTTACCCTTGAAGATCTCGGCATAGACATGGAGTGCCAGCATCATGAAGTTGCGACAGCTCAGTCCGAGATAGATATGAGATTCAAACCGCTTGTTCAGATGGGGGACCAGCTCATGTGGTTTAAGTATGTGCTGAAAAATGTCGCCTATCGCAACGGCCACACGGTTACATTCATGCCAAAACCTCTATTTGAAGACAACGGATCGGGAATGCATGTTCATGTCAGCATATGGAAAGGGGGCAAAACTCTTTTTGCCGGCGATAAATACGCTGGCGTATCCCAGAAGGCCCTGCATGCCATAGGCGGAATTTTGAAACACTGCAAGGCTCTTTGCGCATTCACGAATCCCACGACAAATTCCTATAAAAGACTTGTTCCGGGGTTCGAAGCGCCTGTCAACCTTGCCTATTCAAGCAGAAACAGAAGCGCTGCCATCCGGATTCCCATGTATTCATCATCACCAAAGGCAAAACGCATAGAATTCAGAACACCTGATCCGTCATGTAACGGATATCTCGCCTTTTCCGCGATCCTTATGGCGGTAATAGACGGAATAGAAAACAAGATTGATCCGGGTGATCCGCTCGACAAGAATATTTATGATCTTCCGCCCGAAGAACTTGCGAATATTCCGACTGCTCCGGGATCTCTCGACGAGGCGTTAAACGCTTTGAAGAATGACAAGGATTTTCTTTTAAAAGGCGGCGTCTTTACACAGGATGTGATAGACACCTGGATCGAATACAAAATAAAAAACGAAATTAATCCGGTTAAGCTTCGCCCGCACCCGCACGAGTTCATGCTCTATTATGATATTTAAAAGATAAAACGCCCGGCTGGTTTCAATTTGATGAAATCAGCCGGGTTTTACTTTCAACGGTATTGACGATAATCAACATTATATTTTTTTGCCTTGTAGTTGAACTTTCGCATCGTTGTTTTTAATGCTTTTGCAGCCTGAGCGCTGTTTCCCCTGGTATTCTTCAATGCGTCTATAATCTTCTCTTTTTCAAGGCTCCCAACCGTATCATCGAGTGACTGCGAGGGCATCGTTCCTGATTCGTAACCGGTTTGCAGCGTAGGCGGAAGATGGTAGCTGTGAATCGTTCCCTCTTCACACAGCAGAACGGCCCGTTCAATGCAATTTTCAAGCTCCCTCACATTTCCGGGCCAGTGGTAGGCCATCAGCATATCTATCGAAGGAGTT
>JAHJRK010000480.1 GCA_018830925.1 Pseudomonadota bacterium | reverse complement strand
CTGGGAGGGCAGGGGGGTCTTGTAGGGCCATGCAGGCTAACTTTCGGAACAACGGTTGCCGCAGGCACTATCTGCAGAAAAGACGAACTCCGTCCCGGACGTTTGATCTTCGGAGGTCCGTCAAGGAGCGGCAATATACCTTATACTCCGGGTGATAACAGAAATATGAAAAGGATTTTGACCAACAACATCGTTTATATTTCAAATCTCACGGCGCTTATGCACTGGTACTCACATGTCAGATATCAATTAATTTCCGCCGATTTTCCCGAAGCATTGCTTGACGGACTTAAAAAAAGACTCGATTCGGCTGTTTCGGAACGGTTAAAAAGATTGAAGGAATTTGTTGATAAAAACTGTGAAACCAATACCGCAAGCGACAAATGGCCTGAATTTAAAAATTGTTTTATATCCGATTCCGGCATGGAGGAGATTATACCGTTACGGGATTCTTTTCTTGAAATAATCGCCTCGGGCATCAGGAAATACGGGAAAGATTATTTGACGGTAATAAAAAATCTGAATGACGAAGAGAGTAATATAGGAACACAGTGGCTTCAGGGAATTGTCGATACTAAAACATCCGAAGCGACAAGAATTCTGGTTCCTGGTTTATAGTTTCGGGTTTTATTAATCGTCGCCTTACTTGTTTTTGTTAAAAACATGTTCTTTTCTTCGATGTACGATGTACGATCTTCTAAGTACGGATTTTAAATTCTGTTTATCATCGAAGCCATATATCCCGCCCCGAAACCGTTATCGATATTCACGACAGCGACATTTGAACTGCAACTGTTAAGCATGGCAAAAAGCGCTGTCAACCCGCCAAGACTTACTCCATAGCCTATGCTCGTTGGAACGGCAATCACAGGACGACTCACCATCCCTGCAACAACACTTGGAAGCGCTCCCTCCATTCCTGCAACAACAATCAGGACGGAAGCGTCGTCGATCATTTTTTTATGATTAAAAAGCCTGTGTATTCCGGCAACTCCCACATCGAAAACTGAATCCACATCATTTCCCATTGCCTGTGCAGTGATATATGCTTCCTTAGCAACGGGAATATCCGATGTCCCTGCTGAGATTACAAGTATTTTTCCTCTCCCCTGCAAAGGAACCTCTTTTTTCTTCCATACAATCATTCTTGCATCATTATGGTAAACAGCATCAGGAAATCCGGAGATTACCGCCCCGGCTTTTGCCTGATCGACCCGGGTGACGAGAATTATTTCTTCCTGGATCGCCATTTTATCCATTATCCCGGCAATCTGTTCCGATGTTTTGCCTTCGCCGAATATTACTTCCGGAAATCCTTTCCGCATGGAACGATGGTGATCAACGTGGGCATAATCTATATCTTCTATATGTATATGCTTAAGTGATTTTGCGGCATCTTCAACGGAAATACTTCCTGCTGAAACGCCTTTAAGGATTTTTTCCAGATATTTATTATCCATATTATTGTAAATCCTGTTCAATGATTTTTCCTGGCTGAGAAACCGCCCCTTTTGAAACAGCAGGCTTTCCGGTGATCTCCGATTTCGGCTGCTGTGCCGCAGGAAGCGTCATTTTTACCATCTTCTTTTCAATCTCACCGATCTGTCTTCTGATCGAATCTATTTTATCTTCAACATCTCCTGCCAGGCGGTTCAATTCATTCTGATAACGTTTCTGTTCATTCCTCATATAAGCGTCAAAGTCTTTTTTATCCGCCTTGGACGCCGATATTCCCGCAATATCAGAATGTATCTTTGCGAGATCATTCTCTAATTTACCGAGAGATTTTGTCATATCCGATATTTTCTGCGATAAACCCGCCTCCATGCCTTTGACTTTATTTGAAACCGCGGAAAGATCCTCTTTTGCAGCAGAAATCTGTCTGTTTATTTCCGTAGTAAAATTTGCCAATTCGGTTTTTTCCGCTTTCGTTTCCTTCATATCCTTCGAAGAGTTCTGAAATTCGGTTTTAAGCGCCGCTGCTTTCTTTTCGAGTGATTCTTCAAGCTTCGAGTAAAGTGAAGAAAGTTCGGCGGTTTTTTTATCGATATCCTCCGACAGGGTCTTAACTTCCATGGAGCCCGAATCATGAACTCCTGTAATCTTGTTTTTGATATCGAAATAGATAATCAAAATCAGAATGACTACTATGCATGGGAATATAAT
>JAHJRK010000479.1 GCA_018830925.1 Pseudomonadota bacterium | reverse complement strand
TTTTACGGTCTTTTAATGCTGTTATTTCTCTCTGCGGCAGGCGCCATAGTTTCATTTGCAGACGACACGGACATATACAAGCCGAAGGTAAGGCATAATGTAATGATCCTGATGGATTCATCCGGAAGCATGGCATGGCCTATTTATGAAAATACGATAAATTACGGCGAGTTTTATGACTACATATGCGTAAACAGGAGCACCTGGACCGATTCCAAGGATGAGGTTACAGGTCTTTATGGAACAAGCGCTCCATATTATGGATCAGCAAAGCAAAAGAAAAGAACGAAAATATATCTCATATACGCAAACGCGGGATATGCGAGTATTGCAGGTGTCGGATTGACCGGTGATTCCGGAAACCCGGATCTTGTATGGAAGATTGACGAATCGGCCGATATGGGAACTTATCTGAGTTCAGATGGTGAGCTTGTAGATGCTGATGGGGATAAACCCCAAAATGCTGATGGGTCACCAAACCCTGCCTATGGCGGCCGCATCACAACGGTGGATGTTGTGGTAGGCGGTGAAACGGTTAAAAAGATAAGAATTGACGGCGATACCCTTCCGAACGGGAGGGACATTGCCCTTCATAAATGGAGTGATAATCCAGATGGTTCAATGACTGACAACGGCTTTGCCGGCCTGGTTCGGGCTCCCGGAAATTATTTCAGCGGTTATTTCAGAAATACAACTTCTGACCCATCCAATGTTAAAAAAGATCTGCACGTACATGAGAGTGGATCAACATATACATCGGCTCAAGGTTCTGCATCTACTACTTCCCTCAAGGAAAATTGTTACTTCTTTGCAACCGGCAACTATATCAACATGCAGATGTTATTTAATCTGCAGGTTTATGCGGGAAGCTGGAAAAAAGCATGGTCTTACTGTTCATATCCTCAGGGAGTGACCTACCAGACCGTTCCTTTCAATCTTGTTTCCAAGAATTATCCCGGCAATGCGCCGCAAAATTATGATTCAAACGCCGATTCCACTGTAAACAATGTGATTTATAACGCTCTGTCGGGCAGTATGAGGGTCTATTTCAGCAATATTCGTCTCTATTATAATACTTCGAGCAAGTGTGACAGGATTGAACTCTATGATGAAAATGGAAACAAGCTATACACATATAAGAATAAATCCACCCCGTTCTGGTCGGACACGGTGACAGGAAAGCAAATTACTGTGCGTTTTATAACATATAATTCCGCTCAAACCCGGTACTGGAAAATCGATAAATACGAATACCAGTCGATACCCACGGGGGGAACGTACAAGTTTGATATAAGGATTGATGTCGCGAAAGAGGCCATAATTGATGTTATTGAGACCACAAGGGGCAAGATCAACTGGGGCCTTATGACTTTCGACAAAACAGGCAATGCGGACGGCGGTCAACTCCCTCCCCAGATGCCGATAAACCCCAGTTTCAATGACGACCAGCAGAAGCAGGGCATCATCAACCAGCTTCAACAGGTAACAGCAAATGGCGGTACACCACTCGGCGAAGCCCTGCAGGATGTTTTTAAATATTTTAACAGTCACATCAACCAGATTCACAGGGACTGCAACAAGAATTTTATTATCACATTAACAGACGGTTTTCCGTCTGCAGACACATACTGGGCAAGGATTTCAAGCACTCTCAATTTTGATACGAATGCCGCTCTTCATGACAGTGTCCAGTACACGCTCGATCCGATGCAGTATACGACTCCGACCAACGACTACTATGACGATATAGCGGGCTATCTGTACACCCACAGCTGGCTTAATTATACGGATATAGCGGCGGCGGACAGAAAAGACTCAGCGGACAATTTAACCGTGCATAATATCGGTTTCAGTCTCGATTCGCCCATGCTCCAGCATGCTTCGGATTTGGGAGGCGGGATTTATCTTACGGCATATTCAAAAGATCAGCTTGTAAGCGCGTTCCATTCACTCGGCATCCTGATCGGCGAATATACGTCTTATACCGCGCCGGTTGTTTCCGTTGACGAGGCGAACAGGGTGCAGTCCGGCGATAAGCTTTACATGGCTCTTTTCAAGCCCAACGAGGATACCTACTGGGCCGGAAACCTGAAGAAATACGGCCTTTCCTATGGTATAGCCACAGGCTGCAACAGGGAAAAGGAATGGTTTGTTGTGGACAAAACTCTTAAGGAAGCCACCACATGCGACGGTGAAATGATCCCGGAGAGCTCCTCTTTCTGGTCAACGGTAAATGACGGCGGCGAAGTTGAAAAAGGTGGCGCCGGTAAAAAGATATATGATTCAGTTCCATCCAGCGTGGTAAATCCTCTCACCCAGAGTTTCGCCACTTTCAGAAATATTTATACAAAAACAAACTCTTCATCGGGTCTTGTGAGAGTTGCTACCGATATCAGTACTCTTACAAATGCCGATTTTGGTGTTGGCGCAGTGGGCGATCCTGCCGCGGATATGAAAAGGTACAAAATAATAAACTTTTTATACGGATATACTTATAGTGCCAACGATGGAGACCCTTTGACGGATGATGACGGCGATGGAAACGCTGATGCCGGGCCTCTGGGTGCTCCGGTGGAAAAGAGCTCCTGGCCGATGGGGCCGGTTATTCATTCAACACCCAAAATCATTGACTATTTTAAAGCCGACGGGAGCCTTGATAAACGATATATTGCCGTCGGTGCAAACGACGGCATGCTTCATGTCTTTGACGATACCGACGGGAGCGAGATATTCGCCTTTGTTCCAACCGCGGTGCTTCCGGTATTGCAGCAGTTTAATCCGCTTCTTGCTGACCCGAAAACAAAAGTCTATACGGTTGACAGCTCTCCGTCGCTGATAAAGAAATCAAACGGAGATCTTCTTCTTGTTTTCGGCTTAAGGCGCGGCGGAAGAGCTTATTATGCATTAAATGTCACAAGTTCTAGCCCCAGCTCCTGGTACTTTGAGTGGGAGGTAAGCAACAGCACATCCGGCATGGGAGAGCTTGGTTATTCCATGCCCCAGCCTCAGACTCTCAAGATAAAAATAGACGCGACAACAGATAAAAATGTTCTGCTTATTCCCGGCGGGTATGATATAGCTGAAGACAGGCCGATTGCTACCGCCAACAGTGATTATTCCCTTACAGCAGCTCATCAGGATACGATGGGGCGCGGCATGTTTTTAATTGACGCGGATACCGGGCTTCCGCTTGACGGATCT
Source organism: Pseudomonadota bacterium (assembly GCA_018830925.1). Classification (GTDB taxonomy): domain Bacteria; phylum Desulfobacterota; class Desulfobacteria; order Desulfobacterales; family RPRI01; genus RPRI01. The sequence goes on along the minus strand of JAHJRK010000479.1, from coordinate 1,554 downwards.
TATTTCAGCACGGGCAGCCAGTTTGCCTGGCCTGCGTCAGGCACCCCGACAGGTGTCATGGCCCATATGAAATACTGTTTTGCCGCCGATCCCACTGTGGTATCCGGTCAGAATGGGTATCTGCTCGCGGCCTATCTCACCGACCTTTACGGGCAGGTATGGAAGCTCAGGTATGCGGATGATCCTGTAGGATCTGGAAAAAAATTCCATTTAAACCTGATATTTAAAATGAATCCGATGACCGATCAGAAATCGGATTATGAATTAAAAGACGCCTTCAGGACATGGACATCGGGAGCATCCGATCCGAGAGGCACGATATCTTATGTTTCATTTCCCATTGTAAGTCCCAGGAAAAGCTTTTTCAGCCCGGATGTTTCCTATGCCGGCAACTGTTTCACCGATGTTCCTGTCCTTTATATGGGAACAGGAGACAGGGAGCACCCGACATATGTCGGCTCCTCTTCACCGACCGATAAGACCGTAAAGAACGGACTCTTTTCATTCTATGATGCCCATGCCTGGTATAAATCAAAAGGCCTGACTTATAATGATGTTAATGATTATTTTACTGAAGAAGACCTGCTGAATGTGACATGCGGCGGCATGGAGCCGGATGTAGTTCTTTATGCCGATGCCGGGGATAATTCCCAGACAAAGGGCAATATGAAGAACTTTTTGAGGGAAGATATGAAGGGATGGTATCTCTTGTTCTCTCAGTTAAGCGGTTGTTACGCTGCCGATAATGATAAGGACGTTATCCATAACGGCGAAAAAGCGATATCTCCCGTTACTCTGTTTGCCAAGGTGGTCTATGCCCCGACATTCCAGCCGCTTGCTCCGAGTGCCGATCCCTGCGCATATAGTAACGTGGCAAGGTTATTCGCGGTTGATTACTGCACCGGGAATGCCGTTTATAATTTCTATACGGGAAATGACACCGACGATAACAGTGACGGAACTATCGATGCGGATGAGAAAAAATATACAAGACTCGACAGGTATCTTGCGATCGGGGACCATATACCTTCCGGAGTTTCAGTTGTGATACGTTATGGCAAAGCCGCCGGATTCATCTCTGTAGGAGGAAAGATATATCCTCTGCCTGAAATAAAGATGCCGGGCGGGATGATTCCGTTTTATTGGAGAGAGATATATCAATAAGGGAGGAGCTCTATGAACAGCAGAAAAATTTTCATAATTCTTTCGCTGGTTGCCTTTGCTGTCGCTTTCGGCTGCAGCTCCGTCAGCGCCATTGCGCTGCCTGAAGGCACGGACTTAATTGCAGGGGTTATAACCGAGATTAATTCAAAGGACGCGCTCATCCGGGTCGATGGGCTGCCATATTATTTCAAGGATGCTTCCGTCATGGATACGATGCTGAAAACAAATAATATTTCAACAAACCTGAAGGTGATCGTATTCTATAAAAAGGACGGAGGTAAAAAGCTGATTATGAATATTGAAATAAACAAACAGAAAGAGCTCTATTGACGATTATTATAGAGCCATTAAGGTTGTTTTTTATTATTGGCAGAAACAGTCCTCTGAAGG
>JAHJRK010000478.1 GCA_018830925.1 Pseudomonadota bacterium | reverse complement strand
CTTTTCGCACTCGCCGCATCCGGTACAATTATTTTCTACGTAGCGGGCCTTTCGCCGGACTTTTACCCTGAAGTTGCCGATAAAGCCGCTGACATCCTCCACCTCGCTGTAGGAGAGCAATTCGATGTTGGAATCCTGACCAACGGAGACCATCTTGGGCGTGCCGATGCAGGCTGCACAATCAAGGGTGGGAAAGGTCTTGTCGTACTGCAGCATGTGCCCGCCGATCGTAGGCTGTCTTTCTACCAGGTAGGCTTTGAATCCGGCCTTGGCCACATCGAGAGACGCCTGCATGCCGGCTATTCCCCCGCCCACGATCAGTGTGTTCGTGCATACCGGAAACGTGGCCGGTATCAAGTCATGTTGGTACACCACGCGCAGAATACCGGCTCTGGCCAGGTTTTTGGCCTTTTCCGTGGCCTCGTCCTCATTTTCGGTGACCCATGAAACATGCTCGCGCACGCACACCATGTGGAATGCCCGGTATGGATTCAGACCGGCCCTCTTGCAGGCAGCCCGAAAGGTTTTTTCGTGCATCCTCGGGGAGCAGGAGGCCACGATCACGCGGGTGAGATGATGCTCACGAATATCCTTTTCGATGAGTTCCTGTCCGGGATCAGAACACATGAACAGGTAATCCCGTGAAATTACCACGTTCGGTAATGTAGCCGCATATTTGGCAACTTCCTGCACCCTGACCCGATAAGAGATATTGATGCCGCAATGGCAGATATAAAATCCGATTCGTTCAGACATGGCAGACCTCCCGACTAAGCCGTCGTTCAAAAATAACCATAACATTTGAATGTCGTGAACGGCATAAGGAGCCGTAACGAAATGGTTGGAAATGTAGCAGTTATTTCGTAACGGCTCCTAATGCCCAGATCAATGTGCCCGATCATGTTTGCTTCATCCCTTGCCACAACCGACTGTAATAACAGTTCAGCCAGATCCCGGACGACGATTTGTTTTTCGACTCCGAGTTCTATTATGGCGTCATTGAGCATGCGGATGCAATAGGGACAGGCGGTAGCAATTACCCCGGCGCCGGTTCCCAGAGCCTCTTCTACGCGCAGTACGCCAAGGTTCTGACGATGCGGATAATCGTTCCATGCACCGCCGCCGCCCCCGCAACACAGGCGCTCTCTCTATTGTTCGTCATTTCGACCAGCTTAAGTCCCGGGATGCTTTGTAAAATCCTGCGAGGCGCTTCGTAGATGCCATTATGACGTCCCAGATAGCACGGATCATGGTAGGTAACGACGGATGCCACTTCAAGTACAGGCCTTAAACGGCCTTCCGCGAGGAGTCGGTCCAGAAGTTCGGAATAATGCTCAGTATCGATAAACCCCCTCAAATTTGCATAGAGATTTTTAAAAGCGTTCAGGCAATGAGGCGAAACGGCCAGTATTTTCCGTACGTCGGCACGTAAAAAAAGCTCTTCATTTTTTCGGGCCAGCTCCAAGAAGATATCGTCAGCCCCTGTCTTGTGGGCCTGATCTCCGCAGCAATTCTCTTCAATTCCGAGGCTGCCGAAAGAAACCCCTGCATATTCAAGAAGCCGGGGAAGAGCCTGTCCGGCTTTCCTGTTGCTTTGGTCATATGCCGTGGTACAACAGGTGAACAGGCAATACTCATGCTCAGTGTTAAAAGCGGGAATATCAAGGTCCCCCACCCATTCCGTTCGTTTTTCGCGAAGACCACCCCAGGGATTGCCGTTTTCTTTCAGGCTGTTCAGCGGCGCCTCTAAGGATTCCGGGATCCTTCCGCCGGCTACATTGAGTCCACGCACCGCCTTCATGACGTCGATGATCTGTATGCCGCGGGGACAGTTCACCTCGCAGGCATTGCAGGTGAAACAGCTCCAGACGGCCTGGTCAACGGACTGCTCGGTGCCGGTTTTCAATGTGAGTTGACGCAGGATTTTGCGAGGGCTGTAGGACGAAATCAGGTTCACCGGACATACACTGGTGCAGGTGCCGCATTGCAAACAGGTCATGAAAGTTTCGCCGACCTCGGCTTTTACATCTTCAACATCAACACCGGAATCTTTTGATGCTTTCTCCCTGACGGTTGCCAAAAACACGGCCAGCGGTCTGTAAAAAAGGTGAGACCATTTGCCGAAAGGAACCTCGATGACCAGCATCGGCACTGCAACGGCGAGGTGGATGACATACATGACGTATGTTCCTATCGGCCATCCTGTGAGACGAATGATATGCATCATGATGCCGGTTAATGATGTGAGAAAAAGGAGAATCAAAAAAAGCCAGTCGGATAGGTGGGAATATCGGTGGATTGTTTCCTGTTTTTTAAGACGGCTTCGAAACATTTCCACGGTTATAATGAGCAAGACTCCTGTTGCGTAGTAGCCGAAGATACTTGTAAAATGCCAACTGCTGTCATCGACCTGGAACCAGCGGATGAAAACGATGATAAGGGTCATCATGGTCAAATAGCCGGTGACCAGGAGAAAGTGCTTCATCCATCGACTCCGGTCCTCCCCGCATTCCCTCCAGCGCTTCTGTGTCGTAAAGTGCAGAACAAAGGCTTTGGCTTCCGTGATATAGAGCCGGAACGGCACTTTCGTACCGCTCATGATGAAGCGATACATTCTGAAGGCGTTTGAAAGCAGAAAAGTCGACAGGATCGCGGCCATGATCAAATCGCCGATCTCAATCCATAAGACGGGCGCGAAGGAATTAACAGCAACGCGATCGGTAATGATGGGACCGTGGAATAGAACGAAAAGCAAAATGATGCAAAGCGCAACAAAACCCAACGCACCGATTTCCCATGCCTCAGAGAGGTAGAACCGCCTGGCAAGCCCTGTCCAGTCGTACTGAGCGGTCAACCAGCGGCGAGTTGCCATCATCGTCTCGGCCGGCTCGGCGCCCCTTGGGCAGTCCTTGTTGCACTCTCCGCAGTAGTAGCACAGCCAGGGCTCGGACGACTTTAGGAGTTTGTCCTTCAATCCAAGCTGAAGATATCGATATATCTTTCGTGGAAATGGATTGGTTCCGCTGGACAGTGGACAGGATGCGCTGCAGGCGCCGCACTGCATGCAGACTTCCATGTCCATTGCTCCGAATTTTTCCACTTCTTTATACAGTTTGGGATCAATGCTGTGATTCATCACTTCATGCCGCTTTCTTTTTTTAGTATTAATCCGTTTGACATTTTTCCACCCTTTCCGGAATCAGGGGCCGGATAACAGACTGTTTACTATGTCAAGAAGTTCATCCGCTTCCGGGGGTTTTTCAATATAGGCGTCGGGTTCAGGCACTCTGTTGCCGAAATCAGGACTCTGATACTTCTGAAAATGAAAGACGGTGTTCCGGGAGAGTGCCGAGAGCATTATTACCGGAATATCCCGGAGTGTTTTATCCTGCCTGAAACAGTGATAGATCTGAAAACTCGCTTTTCCGGACATCATTACATCCATTATGATGATTGCGGGTTTTTCTTCCGCGGCCCTGCGCAGGCCTTCCGCCCCGTTTTCGGTTATGACGGGCATAAAACCTCCGGATGAGAGAACCGTTGATAAAAATATCCGCATTTCAGGATCCTCATCCACAACCAGCACCTTTATATTTTCCCTGTCCGGTTTCAAGAATGCCTCACACCTGTTTACTGATAATTTTCAACCTGACTGGTTGACTGTTTAATTGATTGCATTGATCATGCCATAATCAATTAACGATTTTTATCTAACCGAAGTTACACGAGATAATGATGAAAGATTAAACAGGGCAGGGCAGGGCAAGGTCATTTTTTAGTTGCAGGTCTCGCAACACGGAAGGTTGAAACTGGTTGCAATGAATTTAAGGGCTTGAAAATGAACAAAAAACCTGGTTGCTCAACCATTCCTGCAACTATTTTTGCAACGTTTTTCCGTCAGGGGAGGGGATGATCGGGGTTAAGAGGCCGTATTTTTTCATTTTGCGCCAAAGCGTGGTTCGCTCAATCCCAAGTGCGTGTGCAGTATTGTCCCTGTGCCAGTTATTAATCTGGAGTGCCTGAAGGACTTTTTCACGTTCACGGAAGTCATCATCTTTTCCGAAAATTTCTACCGGAGAAACAGCCTGTCTGGCCGTGGAATTTTGCAGATAATCGGGAAGATCATCCGGTTCTATTGTGCCGGATTGGCATATAATAAGGGCATGTTCGAGGATATTTTCAAGCTCTCTGATATTTCCCGGATAATTGTGGTTCAACAGCATCTCCATTGCTTTCCGGGAGATTTCCGGGGGGCGGCTTGCTTTTGCAGCGCAAAGACGGCGCATGATATGACTGATCAGAAGCGGAAGATCCGCCTGTCTCTCTTTCAAGGTTGGCAGTTTAATCCGTATCACGTTAAGACGATAAAAAAGGTCCTGGCGGAAACCGCCTTTTGCAGCCAGTTTTTCCAGATCCCGGTTTGTTGCGGAAATTATCCGCACATCTACCTTCGTGGTTTTTCTGCTGCCGAGGGGATAAAACTCTCTGTCTTCCAGAACGCGGAGAAGTTTTGCCTGAAGCGGCAGGGGAAGGTCCCCGATCTCGTCCAGATAAATGGTTCCACCGTCTGCCTCCTGGAACCTCCCTGGTTTGTCCCTGTCGGCGCCGGTAAAAGCGCCCTTGGCATAACCGAACATTTCCGATTCAAGCAGGTTGTCGGGAATTGCGGCGCAGTTGACCTTGATCATCGGTTTGTCGGCTCTTCTGCCGGCGGAATGTATCCCTTTTGCAAGAAGATCCTTGCCGGTTCCGGTCTCTCCTTCTATGAGAACCGTTGCATCGGTTTTTGCAATCGCCTGTGCCCTGTCAAAGATTGCCTGCATAAGAGGGGCTTTTCCGAGCATGTCATAAAAGGTGTGACGCTCGCTTATAACCAGGTCCAGCTGGTGGGCAAGTGTCAGATCCTGAATAGTGGCAAGGCCGCCGACGACTTCCCCTGTTTCATTCTGAAGGGGCATGTAATCAGCCCGTATAGGTATGCTGACGCCTTCTCTTGTGGTAATGTTGCCGTTCCTGCCGGTGCGGACCTGCCCGTCCGTAATCGATTTTTTCAGAAGTTCCACATCATGAATGCCGTTCTGTCCGAAAAGGACGGAACAGAGTCTTCCGAGCATCTGGTTTCGCTTGTATCCGGTGATCTTTTCCGCAGCCGTATTGAAAAAAGTGAAATATCCACCCCTGTTAACGGTAAAGATGCCTATGTCAAGATTGTCAAGGATGATCTTCATGCTGCGCTCTTCATAGTGGATCCGGCTTATTAGGCCGGCAAAATGGGAATGATCCTGGAAAACTGTGAGACATCCGGTTACCTGGTTGCCGGGTGAATAAAGAGGTGTTACCATGCGGGTGATAAGGTGTTTTGAATCATGCTTGTCTACGATTTCAACGTCCATGTATTCTGTATCGGGATCCTGTGAGCCCCTGAAAGGACATTTTCCGTGACAGGGTAAGCCGACAAAAACTTCCCTGCAATCTTTCCCGACTACATCGATATCTTCCGTTTCGAGCAATGCCTGCATGTTGCGGTTGAATGCGGTTATTTTGCGGTTGAGGTCGATCGTGAATGCGCCGATGTTAAGCTGATCCAGCAGCTGAAGCCACTGGTCGGATAAAACATACTCTTTTCCGAGGAGAGGAAGTTTTTCCATGCTTGTTCCCCGCAACAATTACGTATGAAGGAAATAAAAATTATTATCTTATCCTGTAACAGAGGGAAGTTCCAGACTGAAGGTGCTTCCCTCTCCGGCACGGCTTTCAACCTTCACCCTGCCGTTGTGTCTTTCCATAATGCCGTAGACTGTTGAAAGGCCGAGTCCGACCCCATATTCCCTGTTCTTGGTGGTAAAAAAGGGTTCGAATATTCTGGGGAGATTCTCTTCAGGAATCCCTGTCCCGGTATCCTTTACAGAGATGATGACGGTTTTGCATGACTGATCATGAGAGGCTGAAAAGGTCAGGGTT
>JAHJRK010000477.1 GCA_018830925.1 Pseudomonadota bacterium | reverse complement strand
GGAACACCCCCTGCTGTTCTTCTTTTGACAGGCTAAACAGGCTTTGCATGGAGCAATGGTTTTGCCATGCAGATAAATGGTTTCGACCCTTGCTTTGGCCGATTTTGCCCCTTTTGCTATCTGATCCGCAAGAATCGCGCTATTTCCCTTTCTTCTCGGACTTCCCAACATTACCAGAACCTTCTTTGCCATAAATACCCTCCTGTTTTGATGGTTTTTTATTTTATCGACTTGAAATATTTTCTGCCGTATAGTCACTCTAAAACTATTACTGGATTCAACTACCATCGACCTTTGCTTCACCGGCCTTGCTCGTAGCGTTCTTCTTTCCACGGATCGGCGGAGTTACTGTAACCCTGCCTTTCCTAGAATCCGGGCTCATCACGGGAGGTGATTTTGACAGCTTCCATCCATTTGGCACTCTTGTAGAAGTAGCGGTCGGGGATCAAGGCACGCACAGGGGCACCGTGGGCCTGTTGCAGTTTCTCCCCAAAGAAACTGTGGGCAAGGATCACGTCCCCCTTTCGGGCTTCGCTCATGGGAATGTTGCTGGTGTAGTCTCCGGCAGCCTCAAAAATAACAAAACCCGCACTTCTGTGGGGCCTGACTCGATCCATGATTGTTGTCAGGCGAACGCCACCCCAGCGTGAATCCAGAAGAGTCCAGCCGGTGACACAGTGTATGTCACAGGTGATCTGCACCTGGTCCAGGTTGAGCAGATCCTGGTAGGAGAAGACGATCGATTTTTCCACCTCACCATCATGTACGCGCAGGGTCCAGTTCGCAATAGTAGCGGTTCCAGGGGCGCCGCCCATATCCCGAATTCTTTCGACCGCCAGCTGTCCGGGGGGGAGACGAGGCCTGCCGTCCGGCCTGGTGTCTGCTGCCAGGGCCCGTTGCTTCGCATCCGCGAGTTTTATGAAAACCCCGGGCAACCCTATGCTCACTATGGCGCCGCCTGTTCCTGCCAGGAAGGTGCGTCTGGAGATTTTCCGGTCTTCTTGCATGGCGCCCCCTTTCTCTGTTGTGCCGGTCATCAATGTGTGTTCATTTACGTGGTATTTGGTGGACGCTCCATACTTTCGAAGTTTCTTTGTTCCCGTAATAAAACAGGCCGGGCAATGCCCGCTGTTTCAAGAGAACGGGCAAACCGGACGGATTCATCCAGTTGAAGACCGTCAGGTAACCATTCATCTGCCAGAAACATCGTGCAGGTGGGAGCCGTCAGTACATGGCTTAAGTCTATTACTCGAATATTCTCCAGTGATCTGCTCATGGGTCGAATTCCCTAAGGTTGAAGATTCCCGCAGTTTTAGGCGGTGAACTTCAAAATATTGGTACCCCCGGCAGGAATCGGACCTGCGGCCAACGGATTAGGAAGCCCAAGCATTAAAAACTTAAATTGATTGTATTATTAACTACTTATTTCCACTCGATATTTTTGACCTACTTTTGGTTTCGTTTGGAAATATTTTGATAAATTTGACCTTGATGGGCACAATTTAGGCACAGTTTGAAAAAGCAAAGACTCTGGTAATTTTCAATCTCCGGCCATCTTGTTTTTACCTTTAATTTAATAAAATAGTCCCTATTTTTGACTTTGACAAGCACAATTTGGGACACAATTTGGGACAGAGAAAGCTCAATGGAGTTTCAATCCCTTCTCTATTGTTTAGAACCTTCAACCTGTCAGAAAAGCCCATATTTTTGACCCTTCCGGGCACAATTTAGGCACAGCAATTTTCTTTAACAGGTTCACAATTATAAAGTAATAACGCTATGTTAAACCATCAATTATCTTGTAGTGTAATAGTATATAATAACAGTATATTACCAGTAACCCCATCATCCTGCTTTAACGTATAACTCTGATAATTCCAGTATTCCGTTATCCCTTCAAAGAACACAACTCACCAGTTTTTCCGCAACATCATACAAATCACCACTCAACCCAGTATCCCAAAACAAACAAATAAATAAAAACAACCATAACATTCCGAATAAATGAGAAATTATTAAGGGGGTATATTATGATGAAATTCATTAAGTTTTTATTGTTGGCAGTCGGCGCATTTGTGGAACTCATAGTCTTTCTGTGGTTGGTAATACATCTGTGGTGGTTATTCCTCGCTGTGATAGCACTGTTTATTGCTTATGGATTTATGTGTGATACTAAGAAGGAAGAGACTAAATCTGATTGATCAGCCCGAGGGAAAACCTGCTACATCGAATGATCCTTTTGAAAAAGATTAGTATCCCAGTGTTCCGGTATCCTGCTCATACCTTGTTTTGAAATCCGATGCGACCCAGTGCAACCAGGAAAAGACGGTTTATGAGGGCAGAAATGGACGATCTGCTATACTGGTAAGAGACGATTTGCCATACGAGGGAAGAACAGAATGTAATGCCAGTAAAGGACGGTGTACTGGCAACACACTATAACATATTAAAATATAACATATTATTTGCGCATTCCGGGGAAGTCGGCCGCCTGTTCCGGATGATTCCGGCCACCGATTCCGGATGAAGGCGGCCGGGTATCGGAGCGAAGCGACGCTGGTTTTTATATGTATCTCAAATTTTGGTTTCTAAGTCAAATTGGTTTTC
>JAHJRK010000476.1 GCA_018830925.1 Pseudomonadota bacterium | reverse complement strand
TCTCCATAAAGAGATCATGGAAAAGCTCGGTTTTTCGCCGGAGGACCTTGGAAAAGTGGCCGTCAAATCCGAAGCGATGAATGTTACGGAGCTTTATGATTATATAGGAAAAATAGAGTTCGAAGGATATGACGCTACTAAATACCGGGTGGATTTTTATGCCAAACTGGTTTTTCCTTTTATCTGCATAATAATGTGTATTGTCGGAACAGGCGTTGCTTTAAGATTAAAATCCAAAGAGAGTCTGCCGGTCAGCATAGTCTACGGCATTGGAACAGTCTTTTTTTACTGGATTTTTTACAGCTTCTGCCTTTCGCTTGGATATGGCGGGGTTCTTAATCCTCTGGTTTCAGCACTGGTTCCAAACCTGATATTCTTATGCTTTGGTATTTTTACGCTGCTTAATGCCGAGTAGGTTTTTTTGTAATTTATTACTTTGATGTTTTATCAAAATCCATGAGTATAATCAGGAAAAAAATTGAGAGAGTTATGTATTCCGAAGAGAAGGCAGGTTTCTCCTTTTTGGAAATGATATTATCTGTTTTCTCGGCAATGTACGGTACTGTGATCAGGATAAGGGATATTTTTTACCTGAGAGGGATATTCAGTCGGAAAAGTCTTTCATGCAGGGTCATCTCCACAGGCAACATAACTGTCGGCGGGACCGGTAAAACCCCAATGACAATTTATCTCGCTGAAACGCTGACCGGACTCGGCTATAAAGTTGTTGTGGTCAGCAGAGGATACGGGGGAAGCGTTCAAAAAAAAGGAGGAATTGTAAGTAACGGCAGAGAAATTCTTATGGGCCCCGATTCATCAGGTGATGAACCTTTTATGATGGCGGCAAGGTTAAATATTATTCCTGTTGTAGTCGGGCAAAACAGATATAATGCCGGCCTGCTTGCAATAAGAAATTTCAACCCGGATATTATTCTTCTCGATGACGGTTTTCAACACCGCAAACTTTTCCGTGATATCGACCTTCTGCTTTTAGATTCAGGGCGGCCTTTCGGAAATTTTCACCTTATTCCAAGAGGGGTTTTAAGAGAACCAGCCGTTTCAATCAAGCGGGCGGATGCATTTATTATTACAAGGTCTTCTTCAGATAATACAGCAACATTGGATACAATAAGCGCTGTTTCAAATAAACAGCCCGTTTTTGAAGCTTACAATACCTTTTATTTTTTTAAGGTAAAAAAAGGCGGTGTATCAAACCCCGTGTCGGACTTTCAGAATAAACTGTCTGAAGATTTCAGCTCAGTGGCAGGGAAAAAGGTTGTGGCTTTTTCAGGAATTGCCGGAAACTGTCATTTCAGGAAGACTCTTGAGGAATTCAAATGCGATCTTCTTGAATTTTCCGGTTTTCCGGATCATTACAGGTATACTGCAGGCGACATGGAACGAATCTCGAAATCCGTAAGGGACAGAAGGGCTGAACTTGTCATGACAACCGAAAAGGATTTTGCACGAATGGATGGCAAGTTTGATTTTCCGGTTGATATTATCGTTGTCGGTGTAAAAATGTGCTTAAAGGATGATAAGTCTTTCAGGGAATTTATACTGAGAAAGCTTTGACGGTATTGCAAAAAAGTCTCAATCTATCGGAAGGATTACATAGATGATAATACTGGGTTTGTCGGGCGCTCTGACGCATGATCCGTCTGCGGCGTTGCTTGTTGACGGCAGGCTTGCTGCCGCCGCTGAAGAAGAGCGTTTTATAAGAGAAAAGCATGCCAGGAATAAAAGGCCGTATCATTCGGCCCGGTTCTGCCTTGAATATGCCGGCATCAGTCCCAAAGAGGTTGATTATGTCGCTTTTCCTTTTGCGCCGATTAGCCTTATGCGGCCTGACAGATGGCATTTTGCGAAAAGATACTGGTATGCTCCGGACAGAGCGCTGTCGGCTCTCCTGAACGGGAACCGCCACTTCCGCCGCAACAGGCGGAATGTCCTTAATCTGATGGGCCAGCTTGGAATCGACGTAAAGAGAACGCCTTTTGTGCCTGTTGAGCATCATCTTGCCCATGCAAGCAGCGTATACCATTTAAGCGGTTTCAAGGAAAAAACGGCGATCCTGGGAATCGACGGAAAGGGTGAATATGCCACCACCTTTTTCGGATATGGTGAGAATGGCGTCATCCATAAGATCAAGGAATTTTATGATCCCGATTCGCTCGGGGGAGTTTACGGGGCGCTCACACAGTATCTCGGCTTTGAAATGCTTGACGGAGAATTCAAGGTTATGGGTATGGCCCCTTACGGAGATCCTGATAAATTTGATTTTTCTCGTCTCATCATGTGTGACGGAAAATCGATAAAAGTCGATACAGGCATGGTGAATACGATAGGGCTCAGGCGTTATAAACAGGATGGAATAGGATATTACTTCGGGAAAAAAATGGTGGAGTGGCTCGGGCCGAAGCGGGAAGGGGATGAAATTGATGATCCGTATGTCCATTATGCAGCAGGCATGCAGAAACTTCTTGAGGATATCTCCCTGCAACTGATTGAAACATATTTAGGCGATATACTGCGCGATACCGGGAAAATCTGCTTTGCGGGCGGTGTCGCTCTTAATGTAAAATTGAACCAGCGGATAATAGCCCTCCCGCATGTTAAGGAATTGTTTGTCCAGCCGGCTGCAAGCGATGCCGGAACAGCAATAGGCGCGGCCTCATTTCTGGCAAATGAGATGGGCGAAAAGTTAGAGACGCTTGAGCATGTCTATCTGGGTCCTTCATATACGACTGAAGAATGTATTGATGCCTGTAAAAAGCACTCGCAAAAACCGGGCTGGGAAATTATCGGCAATGCCCCTGAAACGGCGGCAAGGATTCTTGCGGAAGGAAGTCCAGTCGCGTGGTTTCAGGGAAGGATGGAGTTCGGGCCCCGCGCCCTCGGGAACCGGAGCATTCTAGGAGACCCCAGCAGACCGGGTATTGCAGAGCGGATAAATTTGCAGATAAAATACAGGGAGCGGTGGCGTCCTTTCTGCCCCAGCATTCTCGACTCTGCAGCGCGGGATATATTGCAGACGGATCATCCGGCGCCATATATGACTTTCACTTTCTCTGTTGCGGAGAGCTGGAAGGGAAGAATTTCTGAGGTGGTTCACAAGGACGGCACGGCCCGTGCCCAGGTTGTGAGCAGGAAAACGAATCCGAAATATTACGCGCTGATCGAAGAGCTTGAAAGACTCCGGGGAATACCAGTTGTTCTCAATACGTCTCTGAACCGGAGAGGAGAGCCGATGGTCTGCAGCCCTGAAGATGCATTGAACATGTTTTTCGGGTCGGATCTGCAATATCTCATCATGGAAGATTTGATGATCCGGAAACAAGTCTGAAGCCTATTTTCGTAATAAATCTTCAATTACACCACACGCGAAGGCAGCACCCCCCTGCCGGCTCTTCATATATCTATCGGCTGCGTTAATGATTTTTTCCCGTGCCGGAGGATTGCTTATATCTTCGATCAGGGCGTTTGAGGCACCCTGCCAGTCTTTTGCTACACGCAGAAGTCCTTCTTCCACTATCTCCCGGCCAACCCATGAAAAATTATCCAGGAAGGGACCGGTTACAGGAATCACTCCGCAGTTCAAAGCTTCAAGAAAATTCTGGCCGCCGAGAGGGGCTAGGCTCCCTCCTAAAAATGCCGCGCCTGCGTATTTGTAAGAATGAACAAGTTCCCCGAAGGTATCCCAGAGTATCACACTCCCCTTTACGGCAGGTTTTGACATATTTGTCCTGAGAGCCCATTTAATATTCATCCGGCCCAGAGCATCACTCCAGTGTTTGATTCTATGCATATGCCTTGGGAAGAGACCTATAATTGTTTCCGGTTTCCTTTTAAGGATATCGAGAATGATTTTTTCGACCAAAGGCTCTTCCTCTTTTCTTACTGAGCCAAGAACCATAAACGAAGCATCACCTGTTATGATTTTTTCGAGAGGATTTTCTGATCCGGAATCCGTTTTCCCATCGCCGAACCTGTCGAATTTTATGTTCGGCATTACTTTGACCATTTCACTTCCAAAAAGTTTTCCGAAGCGGTCAGCATCTTCATTCGATATCGCGTATATCATGTCCGGTTTGATAGAATTCCAGAACGATTTCCAGAG
>JAHJRK010000475.1 GCA_018830925.1 Pseudomonadota bacterium | reverse complement strand
GTAAATAATTTTTTTAATTCGGGAACAGCTGCGGCTTTTCTGAAAACATCCCCGAAACCGTCATATACTCCGTAAGTTACAAATATGCCGACCGCAAGAAATGCGACAAGCTTTACCATAGATTCAAACGCTATTGCGGCCACAAGCCCTTCATGGCGTTCTGTAGCATCAAGGTGACGGGTTCCGAAAAGAATGGTAAATACCGCGAGCAGAAGCGCTACGTAAAAAGCGGTATCGGCAAGCACCGGTATTGACGCAAAATGAACCGGTTCTGAAATCAGAGGATACTGCCTGATAAGGAGATAACTGGTGGAAATTGCCTTAAGCTGAAGAGAAATATAAGGTATGATTCCAAGCACCGCAATAATAGTTACAGCTCCTCCGAGTGTTGTGCTCTTGCCGTAACGTGAAGCAATGAAATCGGCTATGGAGGTTATCCGGTGAACTTTACTTATCCTGATTATTTTTCTTAAAACAAACCAGCCGAGAATTGCTATGAGAGTCGGACCTATGTAGATGGTTAGAAATCCGGGTCCGGTGTTGACGGCGCGTCCGACGCTTCCATAAAATGTCCAGGCCGTACAGTAAACCGCAAGCGAAAGGGCATATATATAAGGATTGCTTATAATGCTTCGCCCGATATCGGCCCTTTTGTCGCCATAGTACGCAATTGCAAAAAGGAGTCCGATATAGCCGAATGAGACTGTAAGAATGGTTCCTGTCTCAAGCATGATGATGCCTCAGTCCCTCATGTCGCGTAATTCGTTATTTCGGGGATATCGGTTTATAATGACAACCAGAACAATTGACAATATCCAGACAAAAAAAAGATACAGGTATAAAACAGGAATACCCGATATCGTATTTGAAATATTGAAGAGAGATAAAATCGGATAATTGTATAGAACAACAACAAACAAAAACAAGCCTACCAGGCGTCTGCTTTTTTCTTTATCAAAAGTCATTGGCTGATTCCCCCGGCTATTTAAGATTAAGGCATTTTTTACACGGGGCATAACCATCCCGGTAAGCATCCCTTCTTCCTTTATAGATTTTTATGCTCTCCTTGTCAATTTTTCCGGCAAACGGGCAACTCTTAAGATGAAATCGTTTCGATCTGCTGTTTCCTATATATTCTCCGGAATTATGATTCAGGTTCTGCCAAATGCCATTATTCAACAGCATGGCATTCTGCTGTGACTTCAAAAACAGTTCTTCGTATTTCACATTCGGTTTCTTAGGCAGACAATAAGCATATCCATCTGTTATAATGGCATTATTAATAAAAGTGCCGTCCGGTAAAAAGACATACGCAAGCAACCGGTCATATTGGTCATATTTTTCAATGTCAAATTCAAGGCGCACCTTTTTCAGATAAACCAGTCTCCGGTTAAATTCTCTTGCTTCATCCCCGAACGGTTCCGCTTTGGAATATTTGCTTTCAACTTCAGGCGAATTTATGCCTATGTATCTTACACGCCTTCCATCCGTCAAAACAATAGTATCGCCGTCATCCACCCATCTGACTCCATAAAGCTCAGAACATTCGGCGTAACTCCCTGTACATAATAGCAGGAAAAGAAAACCGGTAACGATTATATTACCACGAATCCGATCTGTTAATCTCATTATATAACCCTAAAATTTTATCTGACAGGATTTACAGGATTTGACGGATCAACTTGTTTCAGGCCGCTCCAGAAGAGCGGCCTGAAACAATCCTTACGCCTTACGCCTCACGACTCACGCCTTTCGACATTCGATGTCCGATATTCGATATTCGACTTCCTCGCCGCCGGCAACATAATCCTGTCCATCCTGTAATCCTGTCTAAAAAACCTTAAGTCCGCAATGCTGTACAGCGCTCTCATCAAGCATCGCAGCCAGCCCGCCTCTGTCTTTCGGAACAAATCCGGCAGCTTTTTCCCATACCTCGTCGTCTTCCATGCAGAAATAAACAAGAACATCCGGAGCTATTTCTTTTATCCATGCGACCATTTTTTTATAAATATCTATCCTCAATGGTTTGAAATATCTCATTTTACCATCAAGTCCCGTAATGAATTCACCGTAGGGGATTTTTGAATCCGGAAACCGCTTCCGGATTATTGATTTAAGCGCGGGCATAAAGCGGAATGTGCCTATACTTATCCATACTATATTGTCAGGAGAAACATATGAAAAGATGCTTTGGATAACCTTTTTATACTCTTCCTCGCATTCATCATACAGGATCACTGGATCAAAATGAAATGAAACAGGATATCCCCAGGACTCGCATACCGCCGCAGCCTTAAGCCTTGCGGTAAGTGAAGAGGTGCGGCGTTCCTGTTCTTTAATTATCCTTTCAGTATTTAAAGACCAGGAGACTATAGTTTTGCGGTTATGGCGAAGCCCTTTCAGAAGATCGATATTGGTTGTTTTTGTCTTAAGATCAAGAACCGCGCTCGACTGCTTCGAAAATTCAGGTACTAAGATAGTTGAAAGGTCCGTCCATCTTTCCCATATCATGCTGTCTGTAAACTCTCCCGTTCCCACTCTGGAGACGGCTTTTTTCTTAAAAAGGATATCTATTTCCTTTATAAGATCTTCATGGTTTACAAAGTACTGGAGAACAGGAGGGTGAAAATATGACTGGAGAATGCAGTATGAACAATCCATGCTGCAAAAAGTTCCGATATGCAGAATCTTATATCCGCAGCATGTATAGTAACTTGTTCCCGGGCATTCTTTTATGAAAGAGCCCTTGTTTTTGGTTATATAGAGAGTCTCTTTTGCCTGTTGAATGGGATACTCTGAATTTGATATGAATTCATATACGTTATCCTGACTTCCGGCTATTTCATAGGGCATCTTATATCGCTGCAGCATCAATTTAGCCGCAGGAAAGTCAATCGCGTTTTCATCCATGAAAAGTTTTGATATCTTCAAATTATCCGGTCGTTTTCTCCTTTCACTCACTTGAACACTTGGACCCTGCCGAAGGCCCGCCAATCACTATGGCGGGAATCCTCGAACCCTCCCTTTTCAAGGCATTCCCGTAAATTCAAAGCCCAGTTTAGTCTGTATTTTTTCTATTTTCTTGAAGATCTCTTTTAACAGGGTCTGTTCCATTCTGGAAAGTTTCTTCGGATTAATATAATTGTCGGGTTTCGATTTTTCATCGATTATAGATGTTATCTGCCTGACGAACCTTAGCTGCATCATGAAACTGTACGCCTGATCAATTTCATTATAATCCTGCCAGTTCAGTATTTTTTTTAAATACAGCTGATAGAGCCTCTCCTGAGTGTTTGTTTCTTCAATACCATTTTTTAACGCATATATTCTAGCAAAATCAACGACCGGCGTCATGGCGCTTTTAATATCAAGCGCATCCCGGTGCTCGCCCTTTGATTCGACAACAAAATTCCGGAAAAAACCGATCGGAGGCTTGAAGTACAATGCGTTTTCCGAAAGATTTCGGAAAAAGCCCTCCCATCCTCCCAGTGATTTTAAAAGATATTTCCTTAATTGTACGGTAAGATTTGAGTCACCGTAAGC
>JAHJRK010000474.1 GCA_018830925.1 Pseudomonadota bacterium | reverse complement strand
GGCGCCATGGAAAAACAGTTATGGCAGTTGTTGCAGCGGCGATTCTTCTATCTTTCATGGCAGCGAGTCGGGCTCAGACAGAACACTGGACAAACAACATTACGCTTTTTGATCATGCTCTGAAAGTGACTGAAAACAACTGTGTGGCGCACAACAATCTGGCCATTGCAATGTTGGAGAAAGGAAAGCTTGACCAAGCAGTTTTTCACTTTAAGGAGATTTTAAAGATATGCCCGGGAGATCCCCAAAATCTTTACAATATGGGACACGCCATGCAGAATGCGGGAAATGTTGACAAGGCCGTTTATTATTACAGACAGGCCCTGAAGGTTAACCCTGAGGATGCAAAAGTGCACAATAACCTGGCAAATGTGCTTCTTTCTCAGGGCAACATCGATGAATCTGGTTTACACTATTCGGAAGCGCTGCGAATCAGACCCGAATTCTCTGAAGCGCACAATAACCTGGCAAATATGATGGCGGCCCAAGGGAGAATTCGTGAGGCTGTAGTCCACTATAATGAGGCTTTAAGAATCAATCCTGAAAACAGAGATGCTCATTACAATCTTGGCAGTCTCTTGTTAAGGCAGAAGCGATATAAAGAAGCTGCGGCCCATTTTGCAGAAATGATTAAAATTGATCCGACCTATGCCAAAGCTTATAACAAAATAGGCATCATTTTAATGCGGCAGGGTAAATTCGAAAAAGCCGGTGTGTTCTTTTCAAGGGCACTGGAACTCGATCCAGGTAATGACGAGGCGCGTGAACACCTTGAAATATTAAAGAATATAAAATAAACTGTAAAAACACGTAATACAAAAGCACGAAAGCAAATCAGATTAAAAGTTGCTGATTTGCTTGAACAGGAAAAGCGAGGAGCTTGCGGTTACCATTGGCAAAATCTTATCAAAGTAATGACTTGGGTAGCTTTGCAACCAAATGAAAGAAGTAGAACCTGTGACATATTCTAACAACCCTATGCTGTCCATTATAGTTCCGACCCTGAGGGAAGCCCCCAATATTCCAATTCTTACGGAGGAGATCTCAATCGCTATCGGCCAGGTTATCCCTTCCTGGGAACTGATTATCGTTGATGATAACAGTGGAGATGGTATTGTTGGAGTATGTGATAAACTTCGCAGGGATGGTGCGCCCCTTAGACTGATAGTAAGAAAAAATGAAACAGGTCTTGCAACCGCGGTTTTAAAGGGATTTGATGTGGCACGAGCTTCGATATTTGTTGTTATGGATGCCGACCTTTCCCATCCTTGCTCCATAATTCCTATGTTTTACAGGGAGATTCAGAACGGCGCTGATTTCGTTATAGGTTCCCGTTACATGCCCGGAGGAGGCACTGATGACAAATGGACAGTACTCAGGTTCATTAATTCGAAAATTGCCACATTGCTAGCCATGCCGTTGATTTCGGCCAGTGATCCAATGTCAGGTTTTTTTGCTCTTCGCCGTTCCCTGTGGAAGAGATGTGAAAAACTGTCGCCGCTTGGATATAAAGTCGGGCTTGAACTTATTGTAAAAGGAAAACCGAAAAATCTACAAGAAGTACCAATCTATTTCCGAACCCGGAAGTTCGGAGAAAGTAAATTGTCGACAAGGCAGCAGCTACTATATATCCGCCACCTAATACGGCTTTATACATATAAATGGCATACAGACTGGCGAAACAACCTAACCCGAATATTGCATTAAAATTTTCGAGAAGGTTTCACAATAGGTATAAAATCAAACTGTTATATTCAACTTGGTTTCAAAATATAAAGTGACGATTTGTAATGGAAGGTTTTTTATTAAATTTCTCGAAATTTTTAACCCTACGGGCGAGCCCGAGGCGTCCATTTACTGCGTTATCAAGGGCTTGCAGTAGTCCACTACGGCTGTGCCCTTGAGTGCCTTGTAAATGAACGCCTCAAACTTGTGCAATATCCGGGCTAAGGGTATGGCGTTAAAGAGCATACATGAGATAATTCATCGATGCCTGATAATAATATACAGAAACGTACTTTTCTAAATGTGCGGCTTAATTTTCTTGTATGCATGTTTCTAGTCGTTGCAGTTCTTGCCGCCTATTGGCAGATACCAAGTTGTGGTTTTGTCGGTTTTGAT
>JAHJRK010000473.1 GCA_018830925.1 Pseudomonadota bacterium | reverse complement strand
GGCAAGTGCCCTCATGATAGCTTCAGATGCGATGCAGTGAGCGACAAGCTTTTCATTTTTAAGATGCTCCCTTAAAAGCAGGAGGGCATTTTCTCTTGTAATTCCGGCTTCAGAGTCATTTGTCATGTTACTGCTCCTGTTGTTTTGTAGAAACACACTAACATTATATATTCGATGATTGCATAATGTAACTAATATTTTCAATATCATAAAAAACTGATTGACAGAGTTAAAATTTTGTATATATTAATTCGAAACTTATCGAATTGCAAAAATTTCAAAATGAACTTAGTGAGGTTTTATATTTATGGATTCGGCTAAGCTGTCAAAAATCATGAAAGCGCTTTCAAACCAGACGCGCCTGGAACTTTTCCTGCAAATTGCAAAACAGAGCGAAGCCAATTTTGAAACAGAGTGTGAATGTTTTATCTCGGACATTGTCGGATCTTTAAGTATCGGCGCCCCGACCATTTCCCACCATTTAAAGGAACTGGCAAATGCGGACCTTATTATTACCGAAAGGCGGGGAAAATTTCTGGCGGCCAGAATAAATAAGGAAACCATTCAGGCGGCAAGCGCAATTTTATCGTTAGTCAAAAAGTAAAGGGCAAAAATTTTTTAATCTTTCAATTCGATACTTATCAAATTATAAAACTCAAAAGGAGCTCATATGAAAAAGATCGTTACACTTCTCGGAAGCCCCCGTACTAACGGAAATAGTGCGGCCATCGCCGATCGATTCATGGAAACAGCTAAAAAATACGGCGGTGAAACCAAAACCTATTCATTGAACAAACTGAAATTCAGAGGATGCCAGGCATGCATGATGTGCAAAGATAAGCTGGATCGCTGCGCTTTAAAGGACGACCTTGAACCGGTTCTGGATGAAATTCGGGACGCGGACGTCCTGGTCCTTGCCACTCCTGTTTATTTCGCAGACATTACCGCGCAGATTAAAATGTTCATTGACCGAACCTATTCATATTACGTGCCTGGTTTTTTAAATAAACCCGTGCCGGGCCGTCTGCATCCGGGCAAACAGCTTGTCTTTATCCAGACCCAGGCCCAGCCCGAAGAAAACTTCTTCAATGATATTTACCCCAAATATGAGTTCTTTTTCCAGTTTTTAGGATTCAAAGACAACCACCTTATCCGGGCAGTCGGTGTGAATGATGAGGGCGATGCCGAAAAACAGGAAAGCATCATGAAGCATGCGGAAGATCTTGCAGTGCAAATCATGAATAATTACATGGAAAGTTAAACGACCATACAGCATGTGATAATGAATGTATACCGCACAAGTAATCCGGCAGATTGACACCGAGATCTTGCAAAAGAGCCATTTCCGAATGGAAACTAACTAAAGATAAAGGAAACATCTCGTGGACAACAGACGTACTTTTTTGAAAAAAGGTTCATTCGCGCTGCTGGCGCTTTCAACTTCAACATCTTTTTTCCCGGTGAAGGTGCGTGCCAGAACGGAAAGGACCGTCACCGATCCCAAAACCGCGGCTGTGATCTGGTACAGCCAGACCGGAAACTCCGAAAGAACCGGAAGACTCATCGCAGAAACATTCAACAAAAAGGGACTGAACATCACAGCGTCCGACTACAGGAATTTTGACCCGGAATCTATCGGCACCTATGATCTGATAGTCGCCGGCGCCCCTGTGAACTATTATGATGTGCCGGAAAATTTCAAACTCTGGCTCAAAAGTATGCCTGAAATCACCGGCAAGCCTTGTGCCTCCTATGTCACTTTCGGTGGTACCGGCGGCAACCAGCACAACACCGTCTGCACCCTAGCGGATCTGCTGGCTGAAAAAGGCGGTGTCCCGGTGGGGATAGAAACCTTCGGCAACATGTCAACGTTTGCCATTACCTGGTCATATGGAAATGAAGCGCGTGTGCTGGAATACAAAAACCTTCCGGATGAAATCGCATATGACCGGATGCGGGCATACGCCGGTTTAATACTGGACCGCGTGCGACTGAGGCAGGGTATAGAAATCGAAAAAGACTGTGATTTCCGGGAACTGATTAAAAATTCTCCTTCAATATGGGCAACCAAGCTTTTCATATCCAATCATACCATCGACGGATCAAAATGCATCCAATGCGGCACATGCCTGAAAAAATGCCCGATGGGCGCCATTGATCTTGAAAAAAATCATGTGAATACAGATGCGTGCATCGCCTGCCTGGGGTGCGTCAACAACTGCCCGGCCGGCGCCGTTCACATGGAATTCATGGGCAAAAACGTATACGGGTACAATGATTTTCTTGAAGAGAACCATATTCAGATAAATCTTCCGGAAGAGTTGAGGAATCGGGTTAGAAGCCTTTAGCCGTTTCAGCAATCAATTTATGTTAACAGCTTAGCAATAAGCTCTGTGCCGATCCACCGGCAAACGATATGATGCAACGCACCCGGAGTGCCTATTTTTGCTAATCTTGGGATATTCCGGAACTCTCATATTGAATATTAGTCGCCAAGCACTTTCTGCACGAATGTTCCGTATTCGCCCTCGATTCGATATCATAGTAAAAATAAAAATTTCGGTTACGCGTATTTTTGCAGAAATCGTTTGGTCGCCCAGAGCAGCACATCTACAGCGTAGTTCTTCCCGGCCAGATAAACGCCCATCCCGAACATGATGTGCACCAATAAGAAAACAACAGGGCCGCCGACTGCGATTGTCATCGGCTTGCTCAATTTCACCGACAGATAGCTCAAGAAAACCAGGGCCGGCAAACCTATCAAATAACTCATCGCCATTAAGATTAAGCCGATGTAAACTCGCATGCCATGTTGCTGCTTCAAGATAGATAGCCCGTCCTGTTTGGTCAGGGATTTTTGACCGAATTTGGTCTGCGCCAACTTACGGGCAAAAAATCTGAGAAGGGACACTTATAATTTCTCCCTCATTTATTTCTCTTTTGGGGTCGGGCCAACCCAAAGATCAGAACACTAGTCCAGATCCAACTTGGCTTTGCACTGATTACATATTACAACGCCCCGGAAAACTCTGTTGCCGCATTCGGGACATATATAGCGGGCTTCTTCATCTTGAATCCACTTTTCAGTACCGACCTCTCGCCAGTACGGAATAGCCCGCAAAATCACCCTTTTACCAACAGTCATGGGGAAATTTTCAATATGCTGACATGGAAATTCGTCGCACTCGTGACATCCGGAATACCCTTTTTCT
>JAHJRK010000472.1 GCA_018830925.1 Pseudomonadota bacterium | reverse complement strand
TTATCGCAGCCTGATAAAAAATGGGTGGTCAGAGATTTTGAGGATGGTTTCGGCGTTGGGCGGGCAAGAGCTGCGGCCGTATTGTCGATGTTGCGCAAAAAAGGGTTTGTCGGAGGGATTCGTTCGGGCAGATTAGCATATAGTGTCTTACTGAACAGAAAAAGCCTGTTGGACGAATGGCTTAAATTTTATACCTTCGAGCTAAACAAAAGTTATCTATACTATTCACACCATGAAAATATTTTGCTGCGGCTGAAAGATTTTTTTGAAACGAAAAAAAGGCCCGGCGGATATGCTTTAACACTTCATACCGGCGCAAATCTCATTACCAATTATGTGAATACACCGGCTGTGTACTGTTACCTGAGAAGTGAGAATTTTAATGAGGTATCACTGGATTTGAGACAGGCGCTTGATTTAAAAGAGTTAAAGAAGGGCGGAAACTTTTATCTCATAAGGCCTCATTATAAGAACGGAGTTTTTTTGAACAATCAAACAATAAAAGACTTAAATGTTGTTTCAGATCTGCAGCTTTATCTGGATTTGTATAATTTCCCTCAGCGCGGCAGAGACCACGCCCGGTATTTATTAAAAACCCTGAAAGAGGAAGGGAAGGGTTTTGTCTGAAAAATTGCCAGGTGAGAAGCTACTTATCAAGGTGATTGATGACCTTTCTGATTTTCTTCCCTATCTTGTCCTGGTAGGGGGATGGGTGCCGTATATTTACGCGAAATACATTTGGAAAAACACGTCCAGATTAGCTGTAACCATCAAAAGACGAGCTTATCAACAAGGTTAATTCGTTTATTAAAAACAAAGAGCAGGGAAAGAGCGTTAAACGGAATCTCCGCAAATATTTTAGCGGAATCGATTCCGAAGGTCCTTTCCTGGTCGAGCAAGAGAACGGAACTGATGAATATATCAATGATTTGAAGCAAGACATATTCGAGACGTTCAATAACCTGGTTTTGCGCATTTAAAATGTATATCAAGCGCAATTGCACATCTCTAATGCCGATTAAGCGCTTTTACGCCATCCTCATAAAACCGGTTTTTATAAAAAATACAATAAAATGGCTGTGCCCTGACGGGTGCGGCCATTTTATTTGATACCTATTTTTTGCTTGACTTTTTTTTTGACAGAACTTAATAATCACATTGTAGTCAGATTGTAGCTTCTATGTAGCTCGTAAAAATCATCTTAGGGCTAAAAAGCTGTGCATTTATAAATGATACCGCTTCTCTTATAAAGGCTTAATATCTTGGAGTTTTATAAGTATTTAATCGTTGTCAAAAACGGATTCAGGCAATCTAGTGAGGGAATAAAATGAGGTACGCAGAGACAGGGTTTAATTTAGAAGTTGATCTAACCCGTGGAAACATTGAGAGGGTGGCAACTGACCCAAGGGACACCGAACTCTATCTGGGGGGTCTTGGTACTAACGCCAAGATAATATGGGACAGGGTTCCCCCTGAAATTGAACCCTTTTCTCCTGATAATCTACTGATATTCGGTACTGGTCTTTTATGTGGTACACCTGCTACCGGTTGTAATCGTACCATTGTTTCAACCATCTCTCCTCAGACAAGATTAATGGCATTTTCAATGATGGGGGGATTTTTTGCGCCGGAATTGAAGTATGCCGGTTATGACAAAGTGATCCTTCGCGGCAAGTCCACCGAGCTGGTTTATTTGTGGATAAAAAATGACAAAGTGGAAATACGGGATGCCTCGCATCTCAAGGGTAAAGGAGCGGTTGAAACCGCGGAGCTGATTAGAAAGGAGTTGAATGAGCCCAAAGCCCAGGTGGCCAGTATAGGCATGGCCGGTGAAAACAGGGTCTACTTTGCTTCCATCGAGCAAGGCAGGTCGAGCGCCAGCCGGGGCGGGATGGGTGCTGTTATGGGAGATAAAGGGTTAAAGGCGATAGTTGTTCGTGGAACAAAGGACGTCAATATTGCCCGACCGCCTGAATTTCTGGAGCTTTGCAAAGAAGTCCTGGAATATATTAAAATCCGAAATGACAATCCGGTTCCGGGGGTTATGCCTATTTTAGCCGGGCTTGGGTCACCTCAAGAGATGAAAGTGCATGATGAGAAGTGGCACACCGAGAATTTCATGTGGGGAAATTCCCGAACCCGCAGAAAAGATTTTTGGAACGAAGAAATCGCTGCTGAGTGGATGAAGACCATGGATAGCATGCGGAAGCGGCTGATCAGTTGCTATAACTGCCCGATGACGTGCGGCGCAACAATTCAGCCTCCGGGACTTCCGACATACATGATGAAATGCTTCTCAAAACTGACGTATACAATGGCGGCCTATTCGGACCTGGAATTCGGTTTGGGTATCGCTCAAAGTGCCACTGAGTACGGGGTGGACGGATTCTCAGCTCCGCAGGTGATGGCTTTTGCTCTTGAGCTTTATGAAGCCGGTATTTTGACTGATAAAGACTTTCCGGGAATGCCGTCTGATAACAACGGGAGATTTTACTGGTTACTCGATAAAATTGTCCGGCGGGAAGGGATCGGAGATGTTCTGGCCAATGGCACCTATTGGGCGGCCCAGGAGATCGGCAACGGCGCGGAAGCATATGCGCATAATAATATCAAGAAGCATGAACAGTTGCCTCTCAAGCTATCCATGCTTAATCCCATTTATTTCCTCATGTACTGCACAGGCGAGAAGATAAACATTACCCAGATTGAAGGGCAGTTTCCCCAGGCGCCTTTTCCGACGAGAGAGGAGAGAGAGGAGTTTGTAAAGGATTGGTTCCAGGTTCCCGATGAAAAGTTTAAGCAAATATTTTTAGACTGGGAACTGCGCGGAGAAAAATCCCTGCCACTTTACCCGACTGTTCAAATGTGTTGTGATATTGTCGACTGGCAAGAGATGATGCACTACATTGATGATGCCCTCGGCATGTGTGCCGGTTTATCATCATTTCCTCTGAAACCCCCGTATCATATACACAATTACCCGAAATTTATCTCATCAGGGGCCGGGATCGATATGGATGAAGCCAAATTAACGCAAGCAGCCAAAAGATACCGGACTTTAGTCAGGGCCAATAACATAAGAAGGGGCATGAGAAGAAAAGATGAGAAGCCGCCGGAGAACCATTGGAAGAAAAGATTTCCCGAACTTGAAAAGGAGCTTTTAGATACGTATTACAAATTTAAAGGATGGAATGATCAGGGCATTCCCACTAAAGAGTCCCTGCATGAACTTGGTTTGGATTACGTGAGCAAAGACTTTTTAGAAAGAGGGATCCTGACGGATAGTGAAGATGTTCCTTCCAAAGGGGCTGCGACAGAAAAAGAGAAGAAATAAAGCGAGGGGAGTGATGGCTGTGAAGGGTGAGAAAAAAAAGAAAACAGTTAAAACAATAAAAATCGATGTTGATAAATGCAATGGCTGCCGGGCTTGTGAGATGATCTGCTCCGCCTTTCACGCTGCGCCGAAATACAGCAGCAATAATCCGGCGAGGTCTCGTATCCGGGTGATTCGTGAACCGTTAAGAGACGTATATGTTCCTGTATATGCGGGCGAGTATACGCAAGCCGAATGTGCCGGCAGAGACAAATACACGATTGACGGAAAGGAATACGACGAGTGTGCCTTCTGCCGCGCTTCATGCCCATCCAGGGACGAGTTCAAAGAACCCGATTCCGGTCTCCCAATCAAATGCGATATGTGTGAGGGCGAAGAAGAGCCTTTGTGTGTCAAGTGGTGCCTGGTGGATGCCCTGAGCTACGAAGCAAGGGAAGAGGAGGTCGAAGAAACGGTGGAGCAGGAGGTGTTGGAAACCGGATTGGAATCTCTGGCAAACAAATATGGAATGCAGAAGATAATGGATACCGTTGCCCGAATGTCACAGAAGGACTAAATTAGTAAGGCGAAAGAAGAGGATTAAAAAAAATAGTGGAGACTGTAGCCCCCTATAAAGAGATAATAGATGTTATAAAAGCAAACGGTGGAGAAGCCTTCAAATTATGCTATCAATGCGGGTTATGCGATACTGTTTGTCCGTGGAATCTGGTTAGAACATTTAGTATACGCAAGATAATCCGGGAGGCTACATTCGGTTTGACTGAGATAGAAAGTGAAGATATCTGGCGTTGTACTACCTGCGGAAGATGCCCTCAGCAGTGCCCCAGGGACGTAAAACAGATAGAATCCGGTGTATCCTTACGCAGGATTGCCACGGAATATGGGGTTTTTCCCTCTTCCGTCAAGCCTATCCGCGCCATAAGCGGAAGCCTCGTTGGTGAAGGCAACCCCTTGAATGAAGAACGAAAAAACAGGGCGAATTGGGCGGAAGGCCTTTCTGTAAAAACGTTCACCGAGGGGATGGATGTATTATATTTTCCAGGCTGCTACCTCTGCTATGATCCAAGATTAAAAAAAGTAGCCAGAGCCACAGCCAATATCCTTAAAGTGGCAGGGGTAGATTTCGGGATACTCGGCTCCAAGGAGAATTGCTGCGGAGAAAGCATCCGAAAGACGGGCGATGAGGAATTGTTCAAACGCTTAGCAAGAGAAAACATCAAAACTTTTATTGATAATGGGGTGAAGAAAATCCTTGTTTCTTCCCCTCATTGCTACCATACCTTCAAAAAAGAGTATCCCGAATTCATGGTGAACTTTGAGGTTGTTCATATCTCCCAATATTTATTGGAGCTTATTAATGAGGGAAGGCTTAAGCTCACTAAAGAATATGGGAAGAAAATTACTTATCATGACCCATGTTACCTGGGTCGACATAACAGCATATATGACGAACCCCGAGAGATCTTAAAGAAGATCCCTGGTTTAGAACTGATTGAGATGGCTGATTCACGCAAAGATAGTCTTTGTTGCGGAGGGGGAGGAGGCAGAATCTGGATGGAAACTCTAAAGGGGGAAAGATTCTCCGACCTCAGATTAGCACAAGCTATTGGGGTTGGGGCTGAGGCGCTTGTTACTTCCTGCCCATACTGCATAGCCAATTTTGAAGACAGCAGGTTAACCCTGAATGTTACCGAAAACATAG
>JAHJRK010000471.1 GCA_018830925.1 Pseudomonadota bacterium | reverse complement strand
GCCATCGTCAGGGCTGATGTCAAGTCATGAATATCCATTTCGATGCGGACATAATCTTTCAGCCAGCTTAAACTAACTTTCATATCAGAACTGCCTTAAAAACCTGAAATCGTTTTCGAAGAATTTCCGGATGTCGTCTATCCCGTATTTTAACATTGTAATGCGTTCAACCCCCATCCCGAAGGCAAAGCCTGTGATTCTGGATGTGTCGTATCCGACATTTTCAAATACGGCGGGGTGAACCATGCCCGCTCCAAGAACCTCGAGCCATCCTGTCTGTGAACAGACCCTGCAGCCCTTTCCCCTGCACATAACGCAAAGTATGTCGACCTCGGCGCTTGGCTCTGTGAATGGGAAAAAGCTTGGCCTGAATCTTAAGCTTGTCTTTTCATCAAACATGAGATGAACAAAGTTGGAAAGAATTCCCTTGAGATTTCCGAATGATATGTTCTCACCGACCATGAGGCCTTCGACTTGGTGGAACATAGGTGTATGGGTGATATCCGAATCGCTCCGGTAAACCTTTCCGGGAGCAATTACTTTAACGGGCGGTTTGCGTTTTTCCATGACTCGTACCTGGATAGGTGACGTGTGCGTCCGGAGGACAATATTATCTGAAACATAGAAGGTATCCTGCATATCCCTTGCAGGATGATATTTGGGTATGTTGAGAGCCTCAAAATTATAATAATCGCTCTCAATTTCTGGTCCTTCGGCAATATCAAATCCCATCCTGGTAAATATATCGCAAATCTGTCTTGTAATCTGAGTAATGGGATGAAGAGATCCGGGTAAAGCGGATCTTCCGGGTAACGATACGTCGATGAAGTCATCTGCATCAGGCGCCTTGGCATTGAGACTGTTTATTGCATCTTCAACAGCTTTTTCCAGGGTTTTCTTTGTCTCATTTGCCCTCTCTCCTGCTTTCGGCCTTTCTTCGGGAGGAAGTTTTGAGATGCTTCTTAAAAATTGGGTAACAATACCTTTTCTGCTAAGGTATTTCAGGGAAACCGCATTTAAGCTCTCTTTGCTTTTTGCTGTTTCAATTTCCTTAAGAGCATCCGCACATATCTGATCTATCGTTTTTTCCACTGGTTTAGTTTTGCTTTTACAGTTGCATTAGGGGAGAAGGATTAAACGAGTGACAAGCGTATCAAAAGACCAGCGGCCTTTTGATACAGCATGTTCACCATATGCAATATTATGCTTTATTTGAAGCGATTCCGGCCAGTTGCGCAAATCCAGAGGGATCTGAAATTGCCAGATCTGCAAGGACTTTCCTGTCAAGATCAATATTTGCGAGTTTAAGTCCGTGCATGAGCCTGCTGTACGACAGATTGTTCATCCTTGCAGCCGCATTTATCCTGATAATCCATAATCTTCTGAAATCCCGCTTGCAGACCCTGCGGTCGCGGTATGCAAATGCCAGCGCTCTGTCCACGGTGTCTGCTGCTGTCCTGAATAATTTACTATGACCTCCACGGAAACCTTTGGCAAGTTTTAAAACTTTTTTCCGTCTGTGTTTTGCTTTGAAACCTCTTTTAATACGCATTTCTTTTCTCCTTCTATGAATAAAGCAAGCTGCTTTTTTTAAGATAGATGTTTCTTGCCCGTGTAATTATCCGTTGGGAAGAAGCAGCCTAAGCTCTCTCTCATTCGATTTATCAACGAGATTGCGCTTGCGTAATGATCTTTTGCGTTTTGTCGTTTTTTTTGTGAGTATGTGACTAGCGTGTGACTTGGCATATACAAATTTACCGGAACCTGTTTTTTTGAAACGTTTTGCTGCGCCGCGATTTGTTTTTATTTTGGGCATTACTTTCTCCTTAACTCGTTTTCAACCGGAAACTTTGCCGGTTTTTAAGCAATATCATAATATAAAGTATGACGGCTTCGTAAAAAACCATTCTCTCCGCCGCGGCGGATTGCGTTTCATCCCCGCCCTGTTGAATTCTCGCTGCGCGAGACGGCAGAGCCGATTCAACAGGGTGAATCATTGCAGCGTACCGATACGTACGCTTCGTTTCTCAAGATTCGCGCGCCTTGCAGAATGATTTTTTTACTTTGCCGTCTGAATTTTGACTTTTTACGAGATAATCAAAGTATTAAATATATAAAATCACTTGGGGGCTAAGACCATTATCATGGTACGGCCCTCAAATTTTGGCATTTGCTCCACAACTGCGACTTCTGAAGTTTCACGCACAACTTTTTCAAGCAATTCTCTGCCAAGCTGCATCAGTGTTATTTCGCGTCCTCTGAATACGACCGTTACTTTGACCTTGTCCTTTTTTTCAATGAACTTTTTGATATGATCTATTTTGACATTAAGGTCATGATCACTTGTCTTCGGGCGCACCTTGATCTCTTTAACCTGAAACGAACTTTGCTTCTTTTTAGCCTCCTGTTTTTTCTTTGTGAGCTCATACTTGTACCGCCCGTAATCCATTATTTTACATACGGGTGGATTTGCGTTTGGTGAAATTTCCACCAGATCGAGCCCAAAATCGGAGGCTGCTGCAAGAGCTCTGTACGTCGGGAGAACGCCAACCTGATTTCCCTCGGGATCTATTACCCTAACCTCTTTCGCTCTTATATCTTGATTAATATTAGTCTTGTCAGTTTTATCCGGTTTTCCTGATTGTCTGGATATAGCTATACCTACACCTCCCGCAGTCATAGTTGTTTATGCCGGTTTGCCCTCATCTTATTCAACAATAACAAATGATTATAGGGCAGATCAATAATTACTGCTTATTTAACCTGGAAAAACTATATTACAACACAGGGAAATGCAAGAAAAAAATTATATATCGGAAATACCCCGGGGAAGAAAACAGGTATTTTTACAAGTTAATCGATCTTGACCGATAATAAGATGCTGTTTCAACAAAAACCATTGCAAAAATAATTATCATGGCGCCTGTATACTGCCGAAGGGTCAGAAGCTCTGCGCCTATGAAATAGCTGAAAAATGCGGAAGATACGGGTTCCATGCCGTATATTACAGCAGCTTTGGTCGGGGTTGTATATTTTTGGAGTCCGGTTTGAACGAGAAAAGCAACAACCGTTGCAAATATCCCCGTTATAAAGAGAGCAAAAAGAAGCTGATTGTCATAGTTACAGGATAAACCGTTCGGCTCGAACAAAAGTGATGCCAAGACCGAAAAAATCAAGACAACGGATATCTGTGTGGCAGTCAGCAGAAAAATGTCATTTCGTCTCGAATAATAATCTGTCAGAACAATGTGAAAGGATGCAAAAAGGGCATTTGCAAGCACAAGAGCCTCTCCTTTCGATAAAGCTATTCTTCCGTTTAATGTAATAAGGGAGAGTCCCGCAAAAGATAATAAAACACCGATAACAAGATACATGCCCGGCTTCTTTTTTAGAATTATGAGCGAAAGAACCGGAACGATAACGACGTAAAGACCTGTAATAAAAGCTGTTACTGAAGCTGAAGTATATTTCAGCCCTACCGTCTGAAATGCATATGTCAAAAATAGAACCGTTCCCAGTATCAAACCGTCTGAAACAGTCTTCACCGATAGTCGCTTTATCCTGGGTGAAGATATTATCCATAATAATAAGGATGCAAGGGCAAATCTTAATGCCAAAAAAGAAAAAACAGGTATATTTTCAATAGCCTGTTTCGTGATTATAAAAGTACTGCCCCAGATTATTGCAATAAAGAGAAGTGATGCATCGGCTCCGTATTCCCGGAATTTTGAATTTATAAAGGACATGATAATATGATGAATCCGTAAAAAGACTTACGCACACGTAAACAAATTATTCTTCGTGCTCGTCTATGAAATATAAGGACGAATTGCCGCGGTTCTTATATCCCAGGAAAACAACAATAACAACAGATTTTTGACCGGAACGTGTTCCGCAAGTCCCACCTTGTAGGCGAGGAGCTTCACATTTTACGAAGCCGTAAATATTGTATTGAAATAAGACTGTTATGAATATATAAAGATCTATCAAATATCAGAACACTTAATGAAAGACAGGAATATGCACCAGATGAAATTTTTAAAAAAGGCGAACAGAGGAGGAATTCCCCTATTGATAACCTGTATGTTCGCAACACTGATATTGTCCGGTTGCATAACAGTTGGTCCTGATTATGTTTTGCCGCAAACCAGGATCCCTGTGGGATGGCACAATGAATTAAAGGGGAGGGTAACCGGAGAAGTTCCGGATCCGCAAAGGCTTGCCAAATGGTGGACAACATTAAATGATCCCATCCTGTCGGGACTTATAGAGCGGGCGGTTGTGAATAATCCGGACATAAAGAAAGTCCTTGCGAAGATTCGCGAGCAGCGTGCGCGCCGGAATATCAGCAATGCTGGTCTGTTTCCAACCATTAATGCGTCAGGATCCTTTACCAGGAAGAGAGGCAGCGAAGAGACGGGTGGCGGAAAAGAAAATGATTTTTACTCGGCAGGTTTCGATGCGGGCTGGGAACTGGATCTGTTCGGGGGAACCCGCCGTTTGGTTGAGGCTTCAACAGCAG
Source organism: Pseudomonadota bacterium (assembly GCA_018830925.1). Taxonomy (GTDB): domain Bacteria; phylum Desulfobacterota; class Desulfobacteria; order Desulfobacterales; family RPRI01; genus RPRI01. Next base: position 1,704 of record JAHJRK010000471.1, on the reverse strand, counting down.
ACCTTCAGGCAAGCAGAGAAGATTTGGGAGATGTTATGGTCTCCCTTCTTGCCGAGGTTGCCTTGAATTATGCTGAGGTTCGCTCCTTTCAGGCCCGGGTTGAAGTGGCGGAGAAAAACCTTAATATCCAGAATGAAACATATCAACTGGCACAGTTGCGTTACCAGGCTGGCCTGGCAAACGAGATTGCTGTTCATCAGGCAAAATACAACCTTGAAAACACACGTTCTAATATACCAGCACTCCGTGCTGCACTTGAGGAGGCCATGAACCGCGTTGCTGTGCTGATGGGTGATAATCCAGGTGCGGTCCATGCTGAATTGAAGGAACACCGGCCTATTCCGGTAAGCGAGCCTGATCTTGTTGTGGGGATACCTGCTGATGTATTGCGACAGAGGCCCGACATCCGCAGGGCGGAACGCCAGCTTGCCGCACAAACTGCGAGGGTAGGCGTAGCCACTGCAGAGATGTATCCTAAAATTAACCTTACAGGTTCGATTGGCTTTGAATCTCTGACCCTTGATAATTTGATAACTGTAGGCAGCAGGACATATTCATTTGGTCCGCGCATCACATGGCCGATTTTTAAAGCCGGCTCGATCCGAAGCAACATTGAGGTGCAATCAGCGCTGCAGGAGCAGTATCTGCTTCAGTATGAAACCGCTGTTCTCAACGCCCTGGAGGAAGTGGAAAATACGCTCGTAGGATACATGGAAGAGCAGAATCGCCGGCAGGCATTGAGTGATGCAAAGCGGGCAGCTTTACAGGCATTGAATTTGGCACAAGATCAGTATAATGCTGGATTGAAAGATTTTACAAGTGTACTGGATGCGCAACGGTCGCTTCTGTCCTTTGAAGATCAGTTGATTCAGAGCGAAGAGAACAGCATATCCAACCTGGTTCGCCTTTATAAAGCACTTGGGGGGGGCTGGACCTCTCTGGCTCCTGGCGATATCAATCAGGGGTCTAATAAATAGGAATTTAATACTATGAATAGCTTAAACAAAGAAAATAATTCCGATATTACCCGGACCTTAAATATTAATTCCAAATCAGGGCGCAGCAAACACCGGATGCGCTGGATTGTTTGGCTATTAATCGCGATCGTGGCAGCATTCGCGGGGATTAAATTTGGAATGGGTAACAGCGCTGACAAGGTGGAATACAAGACTGAAACTGTGCAGCGCGGGAACTTAATTGTCAGCGTAGCCACCACCGGAACGCTCCAGCCAACCAATCAGGTCGAAGTCGGCTCTGAGCTTTCGGGAATCATAAGGACGGTCGAAGCGGACTACAACGACATTGTGAAAGTTGGACAGGTTCTGGCAAGACTCGACACTTCAAGGCTTGATGCCCAGGTTCAGCAGGGTAAAGCCTCACTGGAAGCGGCAATAGCCAAGGTGAGACAGGTACAGGCGACAGTTAAGGAGACAGGCGGTTCACTGGTCCGACAGAAGCGGGTCGGAGAATTGAGCGGTAACAGGTTGTCGTCTCAACACGATATCGATGCGGCGGAAGCGGCTCTTGAACGATCTCTGGCCGACGAAACAGCTGCAAGAGCTTCTGTTTCACAGGCTGAAGCCAACCTCAGAATTGTACAAACTGATCTGTCGAAAGCAGTAATATACTCGCCGATTAAAGGCATAGTTCTGAAGCGTTCTGTTGAACCCGGACAGACCGTTGCGGCATCGTTACAGGCTCCTG
>JAHJRK010000068.1 GCA_018830925.1 Pseudomonadota bacterium | reverse complement strand
GCTTCCTCTGTATCAGACGGTAATGGACGAAATAGGAAAGCCTGTTGTTCTGAATATATGCATGCTTGGAGCGGTGATCGGCATGATAGAAATCGTAAGACCTGAATCCATCATGAAGGTCATTGAGACAAGAATACCGCCCGGCCTGATCGATATAAACAGGAAAGCCCTTGAGCTGGGGATAAAACTGGGGAAACCGTTTAAGGGATGAACTGTGTCAGGCGAGAGGCAGGAGGCAGAAGGAGTGAGGCGAAATTCGATATTCGATATTCGATATTCGGATTTTCTGTAACTTGAAACCAGAAACCAGGCCTGCCGGCATATACGTCCATATCCCTTTCTGCGTGAAAAAATGCCCTTACTGCGATTTTTATTCCATCATTGACCACTCGCTTGTTAAAGAATTTGTCAATGCGCTGACAAACGAAATGGCAATGTACAGTGACATCGGGCTCCTGTTTGATACTCTTTACATCGGGGGAGGCACCCCTTCGGTTCTTGAATCAACAGAAATACACAGGATTATAAAAAAAGCATTTTCCCTGTTTCAAATGACATCCGATCCCGAGATAACAATCGAAGTCAACCCCGGGACCGTAACGCCTGAATCATTAAAGAGTTTCAGACAATCGGGCATAAACCGGATAAATATCGGGATTCAGTCTTTTCATGACGGCAATCTGAAATTCCTTGGCCGGATACATTCGGCGGAAGAAGGAGAAACGGCAATCAAACGGGCGCGAACTGCCGGTTTTACAAATATCGGTCTTGATCTTATAAGCGGGATTCCGGGACAGACAGGTAAATCCTGGCTTACCGATCTTGAAACAGCCCTCCGGTTTGAACCTGAACATCTCTCCTGCTACATGCTCACCTATGAATCCGGAACCCGGATGCATAAAGATCTGAAAAACCGCAAATTCTCTTCCCTCTCAGAATCTCTTGCGGTCTCCATGTTCGGATCAACAGGCGATTTTCTTGAAAAGAATGGTTATATCCAGTATGAAATTTCAAATTTCGCGCGCTCTGAAGAGAAAAAATCCAGGCACAACATAAAATACTGGTCATTTATTCCATACATAGGATTCGGACCTTCTGCTCATTCATTCTACGGCAAAAGGCGAAGCTGGAACAGGCACAATGTTTCGGATTATATAAAAAAGATCGAATCGGGAACGCCTCCGGTGGAAGGAAAAGAAACTCTTACAAGGGAACAGCAGATTATTGAAGCCATTTTTCTTGGCCTGAGGCAAAAGAGCGGAATAGATATCAGTTTTTTTAACGATAAATTCAACGTGAAGTTCGGTGATATTTTCAGGGAAATTATATCGGATTTAAGCAAAAGGGAGCTTATAGTTATCTGCGATGATAAATGCGCTCTCACAAGAAAAGGAATGGTTCTTCTTGACAGCATTTGCGCCGAGTTTGTATGTAAGGAATTGGATATTGAAAAGGCATGAGGCGCGAGGCGGAAGTCGAAATTCGATATTCGATGTTCGAAGTTCGAAACGGGAGCCATAAACTATGAACAGATTTTATGTTTTTATAATAAGAATAATACTTGGTGCGGCATTCGCCGTTTTATTGGCCCGGTTTTTTTATCCGGACTGGAAAATCATATATGTTGCGGGACTGGGTGTTTTTTTAGTTACAGTGGCATATATTCTTGAATACTGGAGAAAGAGAGATAAGTGAAACAGATTGTTCTTGGAACTGCCGGACACATCGATCACGGGAAGACGACTCTCGTCAAGGCCCTCACAGGCATAAATACCGACAGGCTCAAGGAAGAGCAGCTCCGGGGAATAACGATAGAGCTCGGGTTTGCGTGGCTTGATCTTCCGGGCGGCCTGAGAATCGGGATTGTGGATGTTCCGGGACATGAAAAGTTTGTAAAAAACATGGTTGCCGGAGCAACAGGCATTGACGTTGTTGCAATGGTGATAGCCGCGGATGAAGGCGTGATGCCCCAGACAAGGGAGCATATGGAGATATGCCAGCTTCTAGGAGTAAAATACGGATTTGTTGTCCTTACCAAGACGGATCTCGTAGATGATGAATGGCTGGAGCTTGTAACAGATGACATCAGGAAGTTTGTAAAAGATACTTTTCTTGACGACGCCCCTGTTCTTCCCGTATCCGCTGTTACGGGAAAGGGAATCCCGGAATTCATAAAGACTCTGGACGAACTTAGTCCGAAAATTCCGGGACGATCATCCTCGGGCCTGTTCCGTCTTCCAGTGGACAGGGTTTTTACCATGAAGGGATTCGGCACAGTTATAACCGGCACCCTTATATCGGGCAGAGTAGAGGTCGGGGAAACAATCATGATATATCCTTCAGGCGTAACTTCCAAAGTGCGCGGAATCCAGGTACATAATGAAAGCGTCAACGAGGCTGTTGCTGGCATGCGGACAGCCATCAATTTTCAGGGGCTTGACAAGACATCCGTGGATCGGGGAGAAGTTGTTTCTACGCCCGGCGCCCTTATCCAGGGGTACATGCTTGATGTTTCCCTGCACCTTCTTAAAAGCAACAAAAAACCTGTCAAAAACCGTACACGAGTGAGGTTTCATACCGGCACAAGCGAAATACTGGGAAATCTGGTTTTGCTTGACAGGGAAGAGCTTCTTCCCGGGGAAGAGACTGTCGCCCAGATCAGGCTCGACTCTCCGACAGCGGTTGTAAAAGACGACAGGTTTGTTCTCAGGAGTTTCTCTCCCGTAAGAACAATAGCAGGCGGGCAAATCCTTAACCCGGTCCCCCGGAAGCATAAGAGATTCAAGCCGGAAGTAACAGAAGGCTTAAAGAGCCTTTCGACCCTTTTACCGGAAGAATTGATTGCCTATTATGTTGCCGAATCCGGATATATGGGCGTCTCCTTTTCGGATTTAAAGGTCATGACAAACATTTCCGAAAAGCATCTTGACGGAAACCTGCAGAATCTTCTGTCGAAAAAGAAGATTGTCCTGATTGATAAAGAAAGCAGAATTTATCTTCATCAGGATGGTATTGAGAATCTCAAGAAAGAAATGCACGATTTCATTGATGCTTATCACAAGGCGAACCTCCTTAAAGCAGGCATGCCCAAGGAGGAGCTTAAATCAAAATTGCCTGCTTTTCTGAACCCGAAGCTTTTTATTCTAATAATCAACCAGATGATAAAAGATAAAAATATTGCCCTTGATGAGGATATGGTCCGCCTTGAAGGGCATAAGGTTTCACTCGGGGAAGACCAGAGCAGCATAAAAAAGAAAATAATAACCGCCTACAAGGAAAGCGGGCTCACACCTCCATATTTCAAGGAACTGGTTCAGGAACATAAAATAGATCCCGCAAGGGCAAAAGATGTGCTTATGCTTCTTGTTGATGAGGGGGTCGTCTTAAAGGTTAAGGAAGATCTCTATTATCATTCGGATAATCTCAATGACATAAAAAACAGGATGATCGAATTTCTGCGGAAAAACGGGGAAATGTCGGCGCCGCAGTTCAAGGAAATGGCAGGAGCGTCACGCAAGTTCCTGATACCCCTTCTCGAATATTTTGATTCAAAAAACGTGACAATCCGTATAGGGGATATAAGAAAGCTTCGTAAAGGATAAAAGCGGTAAAGTCGAAGTTCGAATATCCCGCCAAACTGATTGGCGGGCCTTTGGCGGAACCCCTCGAATCCTCGAATCCTGTCGAAGGTCCGCCAATTTTTATGGCGGAAACCCTTTTTTTCTTTTTCAAAATATTGCTTGTAATGGGTTCTCTTATTTGGTAAAAAGCCCTCACTGCATATGGTGGGTGTAGCTCAGTTGGCAGAGCACCGGGTTGTGGCCCCGGTTGTCGAGGGTTCAATCCCCTTCACTCACCCCATTTTTTTTGCGCCCGTAGCTCAGCTGGATAGAGCGCCGGACTTCGAATCCGTAGGCCGCAGGTTCGAATCCTGCCGGGCGTACCAATAATTTCAAGAGCTTATCACACTATGCGATAAACCCTTCATAGTTTGTTTCGGATTATGATATTCGAATTTCTGATTTTTTGTCGTTGTATCTGTAAAAGCACCCGTCGGTGACGAGGTTATGACATAGAGTGTATTCATGACGCTCAAATTAATAATAGACCCATCGGGAATACGGCATCATGTTATCGGTTGGGGAGTAAACCACCACCCGCATAGCGGGTGTCTTTGAATTGCGGCCATAGGCCGCAGTTTAGAGCGTGCCTTCTCAGGCACGTTTGTTTAGGTTTTAACCCTACGCATAGCGTAGGGTTTGCTCAAAACAATCAAGATTAAGCCATGCAGAGAAAAAATATTCGGGATAAGCTTGTTGAAGGCTCCCCCTAATCGCGAGGAGCCTTTATTCAAGAATCATCAGAACCCAACAAACCCGCTTTACATGTGAGTTAAGCTACTTGAGTTAAGCTGTCTACCGTCCCATCATGTTCCAGTTTTATCGTGAAAGACTTGCCGTTATCGTCCCAGACTCTCAACAAGCTCCAATCCTTCTCACCGAGCGTCTTATCAGAGACATGAACAATGAATTTTTCTTGCCTGACCTGTTTTATCGTAATCGGCAGAGTTTTGTCGCCGATGATAATCGTCTTATTATCGCCTGATAAGTTAAGGACCACCGTTAGTTTATTCGATGGGTTCTGCCATGTCCCGTTAAGATTCGCGAAATCGGAATTTGTAGATGTTGAGCATCCCACGAAAACCACGATTAACGCAAAACATGCCAGTCGAACGAATGCATTAAAATTCACAACCTTCATTTTTCTGTACCTCCATATGATAGTTTTGAGATGAAACAATTGACGGCTTAGTAAAAATTTCCTTTCTTTCTCTATGTGGCGCTTTTCTTACTCGGTGTGACTGCTGCTGGCATACAGCGTTAATATACGCTGCGCACCGCATGAACAACGCCTTGCATTCGCAGTCTTTTGCGAAGCTGCCTGAGAACTATGAAGCGCAATTTTATTAAAAAAACAATCATAATTTGCATAAAACACTATATATTGAATTCGATTCATTGTTTGTTTATTGCTAAACAAACTAAAAGTCAATAAAAATTTTTAGTCGTCCCGGTGAGTTTTCATATTCCTATGGGCAAATAATTGTAATTGGGGGCCATTTATAATTATAGTTTATAATCAGATTTTTTTTGATATCAGGGGTACTTGTCAGGAAAAGCAAGAGTGAATGCTCCGGAAGCTCTTCATCATATCATTGTCCGGGGAATCGAGCGGGCGAGGATTTTCAGGAACAGTGCCGACCGTGATGATTTTCTCAACCGGTTGGGAAATCTTGTAGTCGAAACAAAGAGCCGTTGTTTCGCATTGGCTCTTTTATTAAATCATTTTTATTTGCTGATAAAAACCGGTCGCGTTCCGGTTTCAACGTTGATGAGGCAGCTGCTTACTGGGTATGCGGTTTTATTTAAAGGCGCCACCGCCAATTCGGATATCTCTTTCAGAACAGCTATAAATCCATTTTATGTCAGAAAGATGCTTATCTGCTTGAGCTGGTTAGCTACATTCATCTTAATCCGATTCGCTTTATTTCATGACATTATCTATTACCAGTTGAAAACATGAAGTCTGACAAAATCAATAGCCGCTGCATTACAGTAAGATATACGTAACAAATAAAATAAATGAATACCGTTTGTAATGGTGAATCTACCGTTGCCTAGGTTTTATCCAACTCTTTCCTCACGGCCAGTCCCAGTTTCTCTATGACATAGGGTTTTCTCACATAGGCGCCTGCACCAAGAGCCTGTGCGGCTTTCACACGATCCGACTCCGAAAAACCGCTCATGATAATCGCTTTCTGTTTCGGATGGAGTCCAAGGACTTGTCTGTACGTGTCAAGCCCGTCCATGCCGGGATCCATAATCATATCCAGAACCATAAGATCAGCATTATGCCCCTTCAGGTATGCCACTGCCTCTTCACCACTGGAGGCGCTTGTTACGTTGTAATTCAATTTCTTTAGCATCTCCTCTGCCAGAGCACGCTGTCCTTTGACATCATCAACAATCAGAATTGATTCACCTTTCCCCATGTATTCGGAAATTAATACGGCAACATGTTCAGCAGATAATTCTTCCCTCGTTACTGGGAAATAAAGGGTAAAAGTGCTTCCCTTTCCCTCTTCGCTCTCTACGTTGATGTAGCCGTTATGATCCTTCACCGTACCCCAGACCACCGATAGTCCTAATCCCGTTCCGCTTCTCCCCATTACCTTCTTCGTGTAAAACGGCTCAAAGATGTGTTTCAGATCATCCGTAGTTATCCCTTCCCCTGTATCCGACACAGAAAGAACAACATAGTCTCCCTCCCGAATCTTATCATATCCCTGAATCGGCTTATCTATATATTGATTGGCTGTTTTGATGGTCAGGACTCCGCCTTTCGGCATGGCTTCACTCGCATTCGACACCAGATTGAATATCGTCTTGCCGAGATGTACGGAAGATGCAGAGATGTTCAACAGATCCGGTTCGAGTTCGGTCTTGATCTTTACAGCAGAATGGTAGGAAGACAGCTTTTCAAACTCCGATGACTGTTGCCAATCAGCGATGATTTTGTTCAGGTTAATAACGTCTCTGCCGGAGACCCCTCTTCTTGCCAGGGTCAGAAGATCACCCACAATCATGGCTGCCTTCTGGCCTCCCTCCATAATATTAACAAGTTTGGATCTTATCGGGCTCGACTTATCTGCACCCATCAGGAGCATTTCCGCATAGCCGACCACAATGCCCAGAACATTGTTGAGATCGTGGGCTACACCGCCCGCCAGGATTCCCAGGGATTCCATCTTTTCCGCTCTTTGCAGACGTTCTTCCAGGTTTCGCTTTTCCTCTTCCGCCCTTACACGCTCCGTAATGTTCATAACGAGATTCAGTGTCGCGGGTCGACCTTCCCACTCGATCATGACGGAACTGATCTCAATCCATTGGATCTCTCCAATCTTGTGGATGATCCTGTAAGTATGCCGGGTGGGCGTCGTATCGCCATGGATCTTTAGAAGATATCGTTCTATTACTGCATCCCGATCTTCGGGATGGATTAATTCAAAGATTGGGGTCGACAGGAATTCCTGTTCCGTATAACCGAACGACTCTGACGCCTTGCTATTCACAAATTTGACCATCCCGTCCTGTATCACCAAGATGGTTTCGTTGGCATTTTCCACCAATATCTGATATTTTTCCTCACTCTTCCGCAGCACATCCTCGGCCTTCTTGCGCTCGGAGATATCCCGGGACACAATAAGAATCCCGACAGGCTTACGGTCCTTATCGCGCAAAAAAGAGAAGTTGGCCTCCACCCAGATAATGGAACCATCCTTCTTGTATTCTTCCAACTCCAATATGCGTGTTCTATCAGGATCAGCCGTTCCACTGGTCTCCAGTTGCATCTCTTCTTCAAAGACGGTAAGGCCGAGCTGCATTGATTCAGGGGTTAAGACCTGCTCAAGGGTCTGCTCCATAGCCTCATCAACGGTGTATCCACGGAGACGCATACTGGCCGGACTAATATAGGTAAAGTGCAGATTCATATCCAGAACCGATATCAGGTCAGCCGTGTTTTCAGCGATTAAGCGGTATTTTTCTTCGCTCTTTTGCAGAGCATCTATTGTTTCGTTCAGCTGTATCGTTTTCTGAGTCACATTACGGCGGAGAGTACGGTTCCAGAGCAGCAGGATGCCGCCAAAAAGAACAAATGCCACCATCAGATAAAAGATGTATACCAGATAACGAGTCATCGGGAGCGGGGCGCCGAGCCATCTTTTCCTGATCTGTTCGTGTTCCTTTTGAGAAATCCCGGCAAAGCCGCTTTCAACGACTGACAGAAGATCCTTCCTTTCCTTGGGAACCGCCCTGTGAAACTGACCGGTGTAAAGGGGATCGCTATATCGATACTCCTTTTCAAGGTTCATTTTGTAAAGATAGTAAAGGGCAGGTGGAGCATCAATGCAGAATACCTTGACCTTATGTTCCATAGCTGCCCGGATGATGCTTTCGTAACTTGGGAATTCCTGTAATGTGCTGATGCCGTTTTTCTTCAAAAAATCAATGCAGGCATCGCCCGCCTTGACACCTATGGTGAAACCGCGTAGAGATTTTACGTCCTTTATCCCGCTGATATCCTTGTGAAAGAATATAGGAACATCAATTGAAGCATATGGAGCGGTGAAGGCGAGTTTTTTAGCCCTTTCTTCCGTAAAGAAGATGGTATCTATCACCTGGGCATCCCCTTCGGCCATCGTCTTTTGGGCCTTATCCCAGTCCATCCCGCGCAGGTCAACCCTGATTCCCGTTTTTTCTTCCCAGAGATGCCATTCATCTACCAGGATACCCTGAAGGTGATTATTCTCATCACGAAAAATATAAGGAGGGTAATTGTCGTCTGAGACGACCGTAATTTCTTTCAGTGAAGCAGGGTCAGCGGATATGCCGGCTGTTGCAGGAAAACAGAAAATAAAAATCAGGAGAAGAATGAGGAGATAAAAAGTAACGAGCTTCCTTACTTTAAACATTCTTGTAATCCTTGAAGATATGATGAATGCTGCCGTAGTTGTTGAACCGAAAGAGTGAGTAATTCCATTCTGATAACGACAGGAGTTTCCAATCTTTCAGATATTTTACATCATACAAAAAGACAAGTCAATAAACAACCGATGTTACAGGGATATTACAATGTATCTCCTGGATACATATATTCACATATCCCTCCCCCGGCCGCGCACAGGGTAACCAACCTGTTTACTTGCCCTTATCGGCGTGTATAAGTTCGATTACTGTTACTTCAGGCGGAGCCAGGAAGCGGATCGGAGGCCCCCAGGTGCCGGTCCCTCTGCTCACGTAGAGTGCAGAGTTTAGGGGATACAGCGCAAAACCTGTCCTTACGGGATAAAACAGATGTGTCAGCAGATTGAAGGGGAATATCTGCCCTTTGTGGACATGCCCTGAAAGTTGCAGGTCGAAGAGGCCCAGACTCTTCAGATCCACAGACGGGCGGTGCTTGAGAAGCAGGGTAAATCTCTCTGGGGGAACTTTCAACAAAAGAGTCTTTTCCGGGACCGGCGAGGAATGGGTGACTCTCTCGATCGCCGGATCATCAACCCCCACGACATTTATCAGTCCGCCCGCCGTTATACCTTCATTGCGAAGCACCCTGAAACCCGCCCGTTCAGTAAAATCGATGGCCTGACCCAGTCCCGCATACATCTCGTGATTTCCGGTCACGGCAAACTTGCCGAATCCCGGCCGTTTATCCTGAAAGAGTTCAGCCAGCCCTGTCATCCGGTCGATCTGCCCATCCACCAGGTCACCGGTGGAAATAAGAAGATCAGGCGAGGCTCCATTGATCAAGGCAATAATTCTCTTGAGACGCTCCTCCCTGACTATCAGCCCCAGATGCACGTCGGAAATCTGGACGATGGTGAGCTTTCCGACTGCAAGCGGAATTTTCGGTGTGTTTATGACAACCCGTTCGATCCTTATGTCACGGGCTTCGAAATAACCATATAGCGCTGTTGCCATTCCCCATGCAATAGACAGAAATAAAGCGGTGCGTTTCGCAAAAAAGAGTGCTGATAAATCCCGTTGGAAGAAGAATCCGGCGCCATGAAGAAGCCCATGGTAAATATCTATAGCCAGTGAAGCGGAAAAGAAGAGGAAGATGAATCCCATCCAGAGGTAGCCTGTATAAGCTGCAAAGCGCGCGAAAGATTCCAGACCCTTATTTTCCAGTACCCTGACCAGCACCGGCGTCGTAACCATTAAGAGCAGAAAGAGAGCCAGAAAGAGAGAAGAGAGAATTCCCGGAGAAAGCGCCGCTTTCACTTTGCTGAAAAGATAGAGATGGGTACCGCCATATATAAGGAAAAAGGCCAGAAAAAACAGGCTCATCATCACTCCGATATATG
>JAHJRK010000470.1 GCA_018830925.1 Pseudomonadota bacterium | reverse complement strand
TCGAACTAAACCGCTCCGCGGTAGTTAATGCCGAGAGCCTTGCCCTTTAAGAACAATCTCATCCCGCAACATTTTTTCTCTTCCCTTTTTTAAACCCTCATAATTTGTCAATATCTTCCCATAACTTATTAATAACACTTTAATATGGGAGGATTGTCATGAGCAAATTAAGAGAAAAAATGATCAGAGCAATGGAACTTAGAAACCTATCCCCGAACACAAAGAGAGGGTATTTAACATCCATCACCGCCCTTGCCAATCACTACCGGACACCACCGGATAAAATCACTTATGAGATGGTTGAAGACTTCCTGCTGTATTTAAAAAACGATAAAGCACTGGCTCCAAGCACCCTGAGAACGTATGCAGAACGTTTCAGATTCTTCTATAACACGGTGCTGGGCAATGAATCGCCGCTTGAACTGTCTTTTAAAAAAAGACGAAAAAAGCTTCCGGTTGTTTTGAGTCAGGATGAAATCTGGCGTCTTGTCCATGCGCCGAAGAACCTAAAACATCGCGCGATGTTGATGACGGCCTATTCCGGAGGTCTCAGGGCCAGTGAAGTTCTCCACTTAAAGGTGGACCATATCAACAGCAAGCGCATGCTTATTATGGTGGAGGATGGCAAAGGCGGTAAGGATCGATACACCCTGCTGTCGGAGAGGCTACTTGCGGAGCTGCGTCTTTATTATAAAAAGTATCGACCTAAAACATTACTCTTCCCTGCATCTAAAAAAGACAGGCCTCTTTCGTATGAAACATTTCGTACCCTGTTCGAAAATGCCAGAAAGAAAGCAGGCATCAAGAAAGGACCGGGCCTGCACTCGCTTCGGCACAGCTTTGCCACTCACCTGTTGGAAGCAGGATACGATATTCGAAAAATCCAGGTCCTGCTGGGCCATCGCTCCTTATCAACCACGATGATTTACCTGCATGTCAGCCGTAAAACCCTCTCCAACATTAAAAGTCCTCTCGATTTGATCAATCCGGACAAAGGAGGGGAACATCATGATAAGTAAATTTCAAAAGAGAAAAAGCATTGAGCTTGCAGATATTTTAAGAACTCACATTGTGGAATATCAGGAAAAATATCCGCTTTATCCGGATCAGTATAAAATCATATTTGATTTGTTAAATTGCAGGACCGCCTATCTGGGCGGGCATATTGACCGCTGTGGGGAATGCGGAGAAGAACGTATCTCTTACAACTCATGCCGGAATCGCCATTGTCCCAGGTGCCAGCATCTGCCTCGTGAAAAATGGCTGGAAGACCGCCGGGCGGATCTTCTGCCGGTACAGTATTTTCATAATGTGTTTACGCTCCCCCATGAGCTGAATCCGATCATTCTTGCCAACAAAAAGGTGATGTTGAACATGTTGTTCAGATCCGTGGGAGAGACCCTTTTTACCTTTGGCAAGGACCCGAGGAATGGTCTTGGCGGCAAACTGGGTTTTATCGCCGTACTGCATACCTGGGATCAGTTGCTGAAGCCCCACTTCCATCTTCACTGCCTGGTTCCCGGCGGTGCGGTATCGTTCGATCGGCAGAAATGGCATTCATGCAAAAATGAGTATTTGTTTAATGTGGAAGCGCTATCCCTTGTGTTCCGGGGTAAGTTTATCGATCTCATGAACACAGCATATCAGAGCGATACGCTTTGCTTCCCGGGCATACTCGTCCCGTTTAAAAAACCCGGCAGGTTCAAAAAACTGGTTGATTCGTTGTATGGCAAAAAATGGGTGGTCTATATTAAGGAATCGATCGATTGCCCGGAGTTTGTCATCAAATATCTGGGCCGGTATACGCACCGGGTGGCCATATCCAACCAACGGATTGTGTCGTTAAAAAAAGGGATGGTCACCTTTACTTATAAAAATCGTGACACCGATAAAATATGCAAGGAGACCATCCCGGCGGTTGAGTTTATCCGTCGATTTTTATTGCATGCACTGCCCAAAAACTTTGTTCGCATCCGGCATTACGGGTATTTGTCGAGCCGCAATAAAAAACAACACCTGACTCAAATCCGCAAGATTATGGGAGTATCTGTAGCACTAACGACCCGGATTGACAAGTCAGTGCAGGAAGTCATGCTGGAACTTACCGGTGTTGATATCATGCGTTGCCCCTGTTGCAGAAAAGGAAAAATGAGGCAGGTTCGGGAAATACCCATATACACGGGGCAGTCCGCCTATCATATCATCCGGCCTCCGAATCTGCGAATGACAGCCTGAATACCGAATTTATATACAAGACCCGCTTTGTGCTTTTTGATAGTTGGAGGTGAGGTGCGTCCAGACTCAAGGTGTGCAATGTTTTTTGAATAGAAAATGATTGGTTTTTTGAAAATCGGCACTGAGATTTGATCAAAATGACTTTTTTTACTCCATGGATAAAAGAAATCGGCAATGATGTTGATGTATTTTTTTTTCTTAGCGGCAGAGACAAACGAATACTATCCCCATAGAGATATGGATCAAGCAGGCCCGCGCTTTAGTTCGAAAGTTTTATCAATAATCCCGCAACCATAAACTTTATATTTGGTCTGTCAGAGACCAATACAACAATAACGCTTAAGGCTCTTTGCGGGCGGGACTATAGATAAAACTCTAAAACCAAAATATCACTA
>JAHJRK010000469.1 GCA_018830925.1 Pseudomonadota bacterium | reverse complement strand
TCTCTTCCTCTCTTGTATGTGCCCCCATGACTATAAGGTCTACGTCATCTTTTCGTGCCTTTCGCAATATTTCAGTGTGAGGGACGCCGGAAACCGTTTCTAAGACGCAGTTTTTGGCTTTCTTCATTTGCTCGGCATAGGTATTTTTCATTTCATCCTTAACCCATTCGAGGTAATCCTGGTCATAGCTGCTTTCCTGTTCGCCGGTTCTAATATCCTGAACCATGTGGCCGAAACCCCGCGTGGGCAATCCGAGAACGTGAAAAACCGAAAATTTCGAATTGTACTTGCCTGCCAGGTCAAAGGCAACATTGGCTGCGGCATCGCAGGTGGGAGAAGCAGTGGTCGCAAAAAGAATTTTATCAAACATATATTACCTCCTTATTTCGCACTTTGCCGGAGCGCCATGAAAGCTGAGCTCCCATGCAATTCCGTCAATAAATTCAAACAAATTATAAAAAGTATCAAACTCAAAAACATCCACTTTATCTCCGAAAATAACATGTTTTAAATTTCCAAGTTTAACCGGTATATTGAGAAGCGTTTGAATCTGAAAAAATTTTATCTCGATATTTTCCTTCCCTGTGATTCCGCGAAAAGCGTTATATACTTCGAGGCGAGGGCTACCGGGATAACCGATCATCTCAACTGTTTTTGAAAGCTCCAGAAAATCAATGCCTCCTGAGGAGGAATCAGATTCAGGACTTGTATGGTACTGCTGCATGAATGATGAAAAGAAAGGATTAAGTTTTTCAAGTACAGGATATTGCTGTATCATCCTGAAATAGCTTCTGAGAATGAAACCTTTTTCAAGTTCGACCTTGTAGCTCAGATAAAGCAGAATTTCATTTTCCGCCTTCCTCCCGTTACAAATAACAGAACCGTCATTTGTGATTGTTATTGTGTTCATCGGGTCCCTGATTAAAAATGAAAGGGTCGCTACATCTTTTTCTCATCATCCTTTTGAGAAAGAAAACTCCAAAAAAGAGCTATCCCAATAAGGGCAACCACTATTAATATATAAGTAACGCCTTTGGTATGCGTATAAAAATCCTGAAGGGTATAAAATGTTTCTCCCATAAAAGAGTGCCTCCCTTGATCTCTCAGTGATTATCTTTGTAGTCCGGATGCTCGTAAAAAATGGGCATTCTTGTTACAATAAACCTGAAAACAACTATGCCGATTGTTACAATAAAAAGAGAAATCGCTATTTCCATCCAGTGCGGAAAATATCTTTCACTGGAAGGAAGATGCCAGTTGAATGCTATAAGGCTTACGTTAAGCCGGTTTAATATTATGCCAAGAACAGCCAGTAAAGATGTCCATTTAATGAGCTTAAGGTTTTTATCCCGGACTCCGACCGCATACAGGAACGCCGGGAGCGCAACAAACCCCAGCATTTCAACAAGAAACCACATTCCATACGAAGTTCCGAGAAGATACCAGTTGTCAGAAAAGGATATTCCGATAATCTTTATTATAAAATAGCCTGCAAGAACAAATGATGCGGCTTTTGCGAAACCAAGCGTAACGCCTTCGTTTTCGCTCAAGTGGGCTTCATCCATCTTATCCGCAAAATAATGGTGGGAAAGAGTGCTTTCAAAAATTACCATGGAAAGCCCGGCAATAATGCTTGAAATAAAAAAGTAAACAGGCAAATAGGGGGAATACCAGAGGGGATGAAGCTTCGACGGCACTATAAGGAAAAGAGCACCAAGGGATGACTGGTGCAGCGTTGAGAGCACAACACCGAATATGGTCAGGACAAGGGTCATCTTTACAACAAGCTCTCTAACTTTTTTCAAGCCCAGCCATTCCAGGGGAGCCGGTGTAAATTCGAGAAACAGAACCGTCAGGTAGAGCGCAACACACGCGCCTACTTCAAACAAAAGGGATGTTGTTCCGGACTGCATGATAAAAGGGTAAGGAAGTCGCCAGGGCCTGCCTACATCGTAATGAAGAGCAAATACGACCAGGGCATAACCGAGAAATCCTGTCAGAACCGCAGGCCTTACCGCTGAATGGTATTTTTTCATTCCGAAAAGATATACGGCCGCTGATGTAACAAATCCTCCCGCAGCAAGAGCAACGCCTACAAGCAGGTCAAAGCCAATCCACAAACCCCACGGATTATTATCAGAAAGATTAGTTACGGCGGCCAATCCGCCTGTAAACCTCAAAATCGTGATAACAGTTCCAATGATGATAATAAATCCGGCAATAACATTAAACGGAGTAAACAATGTTTTGTCGGCAGTCGTAGCTTTGTCGCTCATCAGGAATCCTCCTTGGCTTGAGACTTGGCAGCTTCTTCAAGAGCTTTTTTAACCGCTTTTTCAACAGCCGCATCTTTTTCTGTATGCGCTTTTGCCAGAGCTTCTGCAAGTTTTGCCTCAGCCTTTTCTTTCACCTCATCGGCAGCATGCTTTACAGCCTCATTAAGCTCCTGTTCAGCAATTTTTTCTTTGCGTTTTGATATGGCGTAAATTCCGGTGAGAAGCACGGGCCAGAGACCCACAACCATCGGAACAACAGCGAGGGCGCCTGACGTAAGATCCGGTGCAGGTGTAACGCCGAGATCTTCCCGCATTCCTATCTCCGAAAAAGGTACGCCCGAAAGATACAACCAGCTTGTCCCGCCCATTTCGGATTCGCCGTAAACATGGTCTACATACCTGTCAGGGTATTTTTGTATCCGGGCGCGGGCGATCTTGAGCAGATCCTCTCTTTTTCCATAGGTTAAAGCTTCCTTCGGACATGCCTCAACGCATCCCGGAAGCTGGCCTTTTGTTATTCTGGAGTAGCACATGGTGCATTTCATAACACGGGGGGTGAGTGGTTCATCATATTCATAGGCCGGAATCTCAAAAGGACAGGCTACCATGCAATAGCGGCATCCAAC
>JAHJRK010000468.1 GCA_018830925.1 Pseudomonadota bacterium | reverse complement strand
GAAAAGAAAATGGATATATTTTGGAACAATGTCATTCCCGAAATAAAGAGGAATAAGATATAACAGATCAAGGTTCATGGGATAATAGGAGAATATCACCGAAGGAATTTCATACATTCCCCCGTGATTCAGATAAAGCTTTGGAACAGCGAGGTGATGGGTAAGAGCATCCCTGCTGACCGGAGGGACTGAAGACAGTATTATTACGGAGACAGCGAGAACAGCAGCAACTCCTGCAAGAATAATATATATGTAATTACTCAGCCACCGATCTACGCTCCGCCACACTGATTGGTGGACTGATATTTTTTCTTTTATTATCATTACAAATCTTTGCATTTAAATCTATCTGCGTTCATCTGTGTTAATCTGTGGCTGAATAATTAATAGCTTTCTTCAATATATCTGCAGGTATTTCTCCCAGGTATAATTTGCCGTTTATCATGTAAGCGGGAGTACCCGTAATTCCGGCTTTCAAACCGTCCCTGATATCAAACCACAGGCTGCGCCTTATATTGTTATCAAATATTGAAGCGGCGAGCTTATCAGCATCAAGACCGGTCTTTTCGGCCAGCTCTTTTATATCAATTTTTTCGCTACTTATATCAACTCCAAAAAGCACATCATTCATTTCCCAGAATTTCCCCTCATTTGCCGCGTATATAGAAAGAAGGGACATGTCACCAGATCCTACATGAAAAGGTTCTTTTACAATCGGATTGTACCTGTGATCCATCGGATAATGGCGATGAATAAGCCTGATCTTTCCGGGATTTTTTTCAATAAGATGGCGGAGAAAAAAATGCATTTTTTTGCACTGGAAACAAAGATAATCCGTAAATTCGGTTATAACAAGTTCAGAATTTTTCGAACCTCCGATCTCCGAACCTCCGATCCATGGATGCCCGTCTTCCGTTATTCCCTTCGGAATATTCGCCGAAAGAGGTGGAGGTGAGAGATTCCAGTAAGCAGGAAAATAAATAAAGGCGGATATAACAAGAACTGCATATGGAACAAATAAGGATAAGAATAATCTTTTTTTATTGAAAACGAATTTAATATCCTGCGAAAACCCTTTAATAATCCCTTCTTTTTCTCCGAATCTTCTAATTATCAGCCATGAGTAAAAGAGAAGAAGAAAATTTATCCCGTAGCTTGCAATGCACATTATGCAATAGCTGTGGATATAAAGATTCGAAATTACGGCAAAGATAATGCTGATAAGACTAAATATGAGCGATAACGGAAAAATAAGATGCCACATGCGCTTTTTCCCGGCATCTGAATGAAAAGCAAATGGCAACAGCAGAAGACAGAATAAATACCCGGACACACCCCAAACCGCTACCGGAACACCGAGGAAAATGGAATAAGGACTCTGGGATACCGTATCGCAATTAATCGCCTTTGATATTGCACAGAAGCTTTCATATCCAATATCCGTATAAACAAGATAATGATGCACCGAAAGATAAATGGAATCGGCAAGACCGGCAAGAAGTAAAAAAGCTATAGTCCCGGAGTAAACAAGAAAGGGCAGCGGTTTTATATCACATCTTTTTGAAATTATTGGGTTTATCAATTTAGCAGTCGCACATCCCTTGCTGTCCGCTCAAGTGATTTGATGTTGGGCGTCTGGTTGACCCGTTTGATGTTAGACGCATCTCTACGATAATCTTTTAATGATTCTCTTAGCGAGGCCTTCTTCAATTTCTGTGTGCCTTGGAATAGGCTGACTCGTACCCGTTTGAGGATTTTTGTACCAATCATGATTGGCGCCATGACGCATAAAAACACAACCAGTTGATACAATGATTTTAAGTAGTTCTTTTCTTTTCAAATTGCTACTTCCAATACCTGGAAAGGTTCTGCATCGGTCGCCAAACCTTTGCTGATATCATCATAGATTTCTATTAAGTTCTCTCTCAATTCCTCCAAAGTCTTTCCTTGGCTTTCATAATCGGGGTATTCTTGTATATGCCCAACAAACCATCCTTTTT
>JAHJRK010000467.1 GCA_018830925.1 Pseudomonadota bacterium | reverse complement strand
TTCATGGGGAGAAAAGCTATATCGATTTTTTCAAGGCTTTTCATCTCCGGAATGTTTTCGGTATCTCCCGCGACATAAACTTTTTTATCGGAAAATTTTATTACATAGCCGTTCCCTGTCCCTTTTTTATGGAAAGGGACACCTTCGCTCCTCATATGGACGATATTATACGCAGGCACTGCATCAATCTCCAATCCATCTACGGTTTTTTTGTCGCCGTTCTTTAAAACAATTCCGTCTTTGATCTTTGCGGCGCAGGTTTCAGTCATCACCAGGATTGTTGTTTCCTTTCGAATAGTTTCTATCGCCTTTATATCAAGATGGTCGAAATGTTCATGGGTTACAAGTATTATATCTGCCTTCGGCAATTTTGAATAATCCGCATACTGCCCTACCGGATCAATATGGATGACTTTGCCCCCGAAATTAAACAACAGTGTCCCGTGCCCGATAAATGTGATTTTAAGATCCCCTGATGCAGTCTTTATTACATCCGATTCAAAGGGTTCCTGGGCAAAAGCGGAAAAAGCGCAAAAAAACAGACCTGTAAAAATAAAAAGATATAAGCTCTTCATACTGCACCTCCTTACAATAATTGCTTTTTGTTATCGCCGATATGTCTGAATATTACAATATCAGGGGTCAAGGATCCGAGGATTCAAAGGTTCAAGTAATAGTAAATTCGAATATCGAATATCGGACATCGAATTTCGCTTTCGCCTCTCGCTTTTCACCTCCCGAAGGTCCGCCAATCATTATGGCGGAACGCCTCTCGCCCTTGACCCCTTGAACCCTGGATCAACAACCAATTTGGTGTTGATCCTTTTTTATTTCCCTGCCCGGATGCGGGTGCCATCGCTGATCGAATCGCTGGGATGGGCAATCACCTTGTCATTCGCCTTTATTCCGGATATAATCTCGGCAGTCAAACCGTTTCTCTGACCGACTTCAACTTTACGCAGTCGAGCCTTTCCTTTATCATATACAAAAACAGCCCACTCCTTTCCCGAACGGAAAAGAGCGCTTCCGGGAACCTGGAGAACATCCTTGCCCTCCCATACAACAAAATGCGCTTCCAGTCTGTAACCGTCACCAAGAACGCTCCATGTATCAGGCGGAGAGGTAATATCTGCTATAACAAGGACCCTCTGCTCCTCCACTCCAAGGCTCGACACCTTCGTAAATCCGGCAGGCTCGACGATCCTAACTGTTCCCGCGAGCGGCTCATCACCGCCCCAGCGTTTAAACAAAACTGCGGTGCCTTTTTTGATTTTAACTGCATCCGAAGAGAGTACTTCGGCAAGAACTTCAAGATTTTTCTTATTTCCGATATCCATGAGCGGTTCACCTGCTCCTACCGCGCCTTCGCTTTCACGGTGGATTTTAAAAATGCTGCCGTCTACAGGAGAAGAAACATAAACAATGCCGTTAGTTCCGGCTCTTTTACCCGTGCTGAAGTTTCGCAGAGTCGTTCTTGCCCTTTCCAGTTCGAAACGGGCTGCATCTGCCGCGGCTTTTGCCGAATTCCTGACAGCCTGCGCCTTCTTAGCCTCGGACTCCGCCTGATCCAGCAGATCTTTCGCCACATATCCCCGCAAATGCAGATTCGCAAACCTCTCCAGCTTCTTCTCAAGGTAACCGGCATCTGCCGCGGAAGCTCGCTCCTTTTCCTGTGCTGCTTCAAACGAAGCCTTTGCCATGGAGACCATTGCCTCGGTTTCAGCGCGGCTCCTCGGATCAAGGGCCTGAGAACGCATGGGTTCAAGAACAGCTACCGTCTCTCCCTTTTTGACCGTCTCCCCCACCTTTGCGGTGATTCGCCTCACATACCCTGTTGTCGGCGCAGTAATTACAAAACGTTCCTTAAGGCGTGTCCGGCCCTCTTCCTCAATTGCTACCCGTAGCAGACCCCGTGAAACATCAACGAGATCGACATCTTCCGCATCCGGAATGAAGCCGTAAGCAGTTGCCAGAACAACGGCTGAAATAATCACGATTATTGATACTCTTCTGCGTGTCGCAATATTCATAAATCTACTCCCTGGTTTTCAATACTTCAACAAGATCAAGATGGTCGAGTTTATGGCGTACGATTAAACTGGAAACCGCTGCAGATACAAAAATCACGGCTGCCGACAGCGAATATGTTTTCAGTTCGATTATCAGCGGCACCCGGAAAAGGTCTGATGCCAGAGCCTGCGCAATATAACCACACAGCCAGTATCCGATAATGAATCCGAAAGGGATGGCTATCAGGGTCAGGAGCCCCAGTTCCCCCAGCAGAATATAGGATATTTCACCCCGCGTATAGCCCAGCACCCTGAGACTGGAGAGCTCCCTGCTTCGCTCGGAGAGAGCTATTCTCGCGCTGTTATATACAACCCCGAAGGAGATGAAACAGGCCATCAGCGTGGCAATAAACGTGAAAAAGAGCATGGCTCTGGCCTGTATTTCATTGAAATTGCGGATCTCGTCACCTCTTACAACGGTTCCGGAAACGCGCGCCATTTTCACAAAACGCTGATAGAGCTTCTCCCGAAACATTGAATCTGTGGCAAGGTATGCCCCGGATATGGCGGAACCCTCCCCCATAATACGGTTGAGCGCCTTAATATCCATGTATCCCGTCACCCCCAGATACTGTTTTACCAGAGCGGAAACCAGTATCTCGCGGACCGGCTTTGACCCTTCAAGAACCTCCACGGTCAGCATGTCACCGGCTTTTACGCCCAGCATTTTACCGAGGTAATCGGTTAAAACAATTCCTGAAGGCGGAAGAGACAGGGGCTTAAAGTCATTGTCGAGCAGGAGATGCAGGCGGCTGTCCGGTTCTATTCCGTTGATTGCGGTCTTGTAGCTTCGGTGACCGAACCTGAACCTTGCAGGAACTGTCCTGAAAGGTTCGGCGGAATTAACACCCTCAAGCCCTTTGAGTTCATATATTGCCCTCCGGGAAGTGGGTTCGGCGAATGATACGGTCATATCCTCCTTCTGGGAAAGAATGAACTGGACATTAATCATGTAGGCAACCGAATCTTTGAAAAATCCGCTTGAGATCATTGTGGCGCAGGCAGCAGCAATACCGAGAATGGAAAGGAAAGTTCTCACCGGCTTACGCTCGATATTCCGCAGGATAATCCTCGAGGGCTGTGTCAGCCAGCGGCCTATCCCTATTTTTTCGATCAGAGTTACCCTGTACCTTGCGGGAGGCTCCGGTCTCATGGCCTCGGCCGGCTGCTGTCTGGCTGCCCGCCAAAGAGAATGCAGTGTCCCGGCAAGAGCTGAGGCGATGCTTATAAGAATTGCGGCAATGATAACCCAGTTGTGCAATATATATATAAGGTACGGGAACCTGTAGACTTCCATGTAAATGGCGCCGAGCATCTTCCCGAACCAGATACCCCCGGCAATACCGAGAACCAGCCCGGCGAATAAAATCAGAATTACAAGTTTAGCATAATGAATCCCGACATCGGTATTATTGTATCCGAATGCCTTAAGGGCTGCAATCTGTTCCCGCTGCGTATTTATTGTCCGGCTCATGACAACATTCAGCAGAAATGCGGCAACACAGATAAAGATAGTGGGAAATATTTTCGAACTCTTCTGAAGTTGCCTGAATTCCTCATTCAGCATGCGATGAGATATCTGATCTTTTCGTCCGTATGCCCCGAACCCGCCGTACCTTTCCACGATATTGTCAAGTTCGGCAAGTACGTCGCTCAATTTTGCATCCGGATAGAGAGTTAATACAACATCATTGAACGCCCCGTCCATATTATAAGATTTGCTGAGAGCCTTGCGCCCCATCCACAATATCCCGAACCGCTTGAAATCAGGACTAATGGCGTCAGGCCGCATCAGGAGAACAAATTCCGGAGAAAGAGCAATACCCGTAATTGTGAGCTTCTTCCACTTTCCGTTTATGACCGCCGCAAACTGATCGCCCGGACCGAAACCATGCGCCATGGCAAAGTTTTCATTGATAACAACTTCGTTATCTTTTGCCGGGTCTGCAAGCCGGCCCTTCCTTATATACAGACGGTTAAGCAGCGGCTTGCCGTCATCGGGAATGGACAGGATTCTGGCGGTAACCGGTTCGTTGAATCCGCCGATATCGAGCTTAACATAGGCGGAAACGCGGGTTTCGACCTGGTTTACGCCGGGAACATTTTTTAACTTCTCCTTCAGGCTTTCCGGCGCCCGCTTCAGGTTTACAAAAACATCGGCAAAGCCGTAGTCACGATAAAAAGTGTTCCTTGTGAGATTCAGGGAATCCATTGTGCTTATGAACATGATGAAGGTCGCTACACCGCTCATGACTACCAGCGTAATGGCAAAAACCTGGCCCTTCATGCGCCATAAGTCCCGCCAAAGTTTCCGGTTAAGTGCTTTCATCATATCACCATTTAAGCTCACCCGGCGCTTTTTTCACCGTGTTTGTCTTTACTTCCGAAATTATTCCGTTGCTGAGATAAATCACGCGGTCGGCCATGCCGGCAATATCTGCATTATGAGTTATAATCGCTGTTGCCGTTCCCAGCTCCCGGTTGATGCGCTCCAGTGCCTCGAGCACCACTATCCCCGTTTTGGAATCAAGTGCCCCGGTCGGTTCGTCACAGAGCAAAACCTCGGGATTCTTTGAGATTGCGCGGGCTATCGCCACGCGCTGCTGTTCTCCGCCCGATAACTGGGCGGGAAAATGATCCAGCCGCTCGGTCAACCCGACAATCGCCAGGGCATCCTCGGGTACCATTGGATTTTCCGCTATCTCGGTCACAACTTCCACATTCTCTCTTGCTGTCAGGCTGGGGATCAGGTTGTAGAACTGAAATACAAATCCCACATGATAACGGCGGTATTCCGTAAGTTCCTGTTCACTTGCATTGGTCAGGTCTTTTCCCCTGTAAGAAACAGAGCCGCTGGTTGCCGTATCCAGGCCTCCTAAAATATTTAATAATGTCGATTTCCCGCTTCCCGACGGCCCCAGGAAAACAACTATCTCGCCGGAATACAGTTCAAGATCAGCCCCACGCAGGGCATGAACCTCAACCTCTCCCATTTTATATATTTTAGTGAGATCCCGTACCTGAAAAACGACATCCCTAGTATTATGTGTCTCTTCTTCTTTGTCGATCATCTTTCCGGTTTTCCCTGCCGCAGAACAAAACGTATGAACTCTTTTGTGACACGCCTGATATCGAAATTTCCTTTATCCATCATGTAATGGACTACAACGCCGTCAAATGAAGCGACCAGATAGGCGGCCAATGCGTCCGAATCGGTATCTTTGTCCCAGAGTCCCTGTTTCTTCCCTTCATCAATCATTTTTGCAGTCAGATTCTTCAGATCATTGTGCAGGTTCTTTATGAAGCTCATATAATCATTATATTTATCTTCCCTGATATTCATCAGCCACAATTCCGTATAGACGATAAAGAGGTGTTCCACGTCTTCGGTTACATGAAGGGCCTCCTCGATCAAAGCGGATAGTTTCTCCATCGGCTTGTCTATCCTGAGCAGGGCCGCGCCGAAAGATCTCTCCATTTCATGAAATATCTCCTCGGAAACCACCGAAAGAATCTCTTCTTTTGTTTTAAAGTAGTGGTACACGGTCCCCTTGCCAAGACCCGCGGCATCGGCGATATCCTGAATCGTCGTCGCCTGAAATCCTCTTTTGGCAAGAACTTCGATAGCCTTCTGAGCAATCTCAGACCGCTTCTTGTCTCTGTCAACAATCCTTGGCATAAATCCTCCTGATTAATTTCGACCGCCCAGTCGATAATATCTGACCATTTTAATAATTGTTTGTCAACATATTATTTATTAAGTAAATATAACATTTTATTATTGACCAATCATGACGGCTTCGTAAAAAGTTACTCTGCTGTGTTGCGAAGAGGCAGAAACTTAAACCGTAATCATTGTTGCCGTTTCCTCAGCAATTATGATATTGACAACATATTCTATGATGGATCAAGGGCAACTGATATATGAGCGTGAAAAATGTAAAATTACAGTCCACCTTTAGCGGCCGGGAATTTCCGTTTGATACGATCGAAGAGTTTACTGCTGACGGAGAATCTCTTGAAGTGGTCGTTCCGGAAATCACCGGAGCAAAAATACGATCCGGAAGATTTCTATGGGAGAGGTTTGCGGACTTCCTCCCGTTCTCCTCCGTTGATTCGGAGTTATCTCTCGGTGAGGGAAATACACCTCTTCTTGAAGCCGGAAAACTGCTTGAATCGCATACCGGGATCAGGCATCTTCTTCTGAAGAATGAAACGGTCAACCCGACATGGAGTTTCAAGGACCGTGGATCACTTTGCTGCGTCTGGATGGCAAAAGAGATGAAGGAGAAGATCACCGCGACAATCTCAACGGGGAATATGGGCAATTCACTCGCCGCGTACGGAGCGCGTGCTGGATTGAATGTTCTTGTCTTTGTCCCGGCTTTCACACCGGCAGAGAAGATCCTTGCGATGAATATCCATGGCGCAACAGTTATAAAGGTCGATGCGCCCGATTATTCATTGATGAAAAATAAAATATTAGGACTGGCAGAAGAATTCTCCCTCCGTATTGTTTCCGGAAACGGCCCCATACGGGTCGAGGGTTACAAGCTGACTGCGTTTGAAATGTTCGAACAATTGAACCGGGGAGTCCCGGACTTCATAGCAGTGCCTACATCGGCATGCGGGCATATCCGTGGAATTTTCAAAGGATACAGGGAGCTGCATGAAGCAGGATTAATCGAACGGCTTCCGAAAATGATCGTAGTGCAGGCGGCGAACAACAGCCCTGTCGTAAGCGCAATCAAACAGGGGAAGAATCATATCATCCCGTTTTCAAATTTTAAGACGGTCGCCGAGGCAATAACCGGCGGCAATCCTGCGGGGGGAGATGAAATCGTTCAGAAAGCGCACAGGTATGGCTGGCTCGCCGAAGATGTAACCGAAAAAGAGATTATCGAATCCCATCAAATCTTCGCACGCGCGGGATTTTTTGTCGAACCGGCAACCGCCACCTCGCTGTGGGCCGTGAAAAAACTGCGCGATCAGGGAAAAATTGCTCCGGATGCAACCGTAGTATTAATGCTGACGGGAAGCGGCCTGAAGGATATGGATATTCTCCGGACACAGCCGCAAAGCACAGTTGAGTCTTCTCTCGCCACCATTCAGGCCGATCTTCACAGAATCCTGAACCGAAATAAATAGCGAATTTACAGTTCATTGTTCCCGCAGCGCTTCCACGATATTCATCCTCGAAGCTCTGAAAGCGGGAAGTATTCCGCCGATAAATCCCATGACTAGGGAGAATAAGAGCGATTTATATATTATTTCAAACGTGATCTTAAAGCTGAAGGCAAGCTCTGAAAAAGTCTGGAAATTGGTTGTTGAAACCGTAATGAACTGCAGGAAAGAAGCAAAAAAGAGTCCGGAAAATCCGCCTATCAGGCCGAGAAGCAAAGATTCCATCAGAAAAGCGACAAGAATGCTCGAGCGGTTGAATCCCAGGGCGCGAAGCGTCCCTATTTCACCGGTCCGGTTTGCTACAGCCGAGTACATTGTTATCATCGCCCCTACAATCGCTCCTATTGAAAAAACAATGGTGAGGGACTGCCCCAAAATTCTCAGGAACTTGGCCATCATTTCGGACTGCTCCCGGTAATAGTCCGCTTCACGTTTTGCTTCCAGTGTAAGCCTGGGATCGCTTTCAATCTTTTTCTTAAGAGATTCAAATTCCGATGATTTCCTCAGCTTGAAAAGGATGGATGAATATACTGGCCGCCTGAAAGCCTGCATAAACTGATCCACATCACCCCAGATTTCAGAGCTGTATCCGGTATTGCCGGCATCAAAAATACCGACAACCGTCCATGGTCGCATCGCAAAATAAAGATTCTCCCCGAGTCCGACGTTTTTAAATCCCTTTACAATGCTTCGGCCTGCAATGATTTCCGATGATCCGGGTCTGGGCAGGCGCCCTGCCGAGAGCTTAACCTGCGGACGCAGTTCAAGAGAACTGCCGGAGATTCCCCTGATAATCACATTTGCCGGAGAATTCGACTTCTTCTTTTCCAGAGTGATAAGCACAACAAGCTCTTTCGCGAGAAGCCTCCTTCCGTCCTCTCCTATGGCCACTTCAGGCTGGGTTTCAATTATTGAAGCCTTGAGTCTTTCAATCCCGCTCTGAACTTCCGAAACGGCTGAGCGACGTATTACAACAACATTATCGTATGAGCCAGTATCGACAAGAGTCTTCTTCAAACCTTCAGCAAGCATGACTATGGAAGCAAACACGAATACGACAAGCGCCATCCCCGCCGCAGTGAGCCCTGTGGTAAGCCTTCGTGTGAGAAGATTGCGGAGACTGTAAAAAAACATAAGATCCATTTCTATCCTATCCTTCCCAGCCCGCTTGCGATCGGAACCGATACAGCCCGCCAGATCGGGAAAACAGCCGCAACCACACCTATGATAACCGATGCGGCGATATCAAGATAGATTGTCTCTTTTGCAACATTAAAAACCGGGAAGAACTCACCTACAGCTCTTGCGAAGGCATCCGCGGCCGGATAAGTGAGAAGTATACCCATGCCGCATCCGAGGGCCGTGATAACCATCGATTCTCCGAGTATAAGAAACGCAAGATAGCCCCCCCCGAAACCCAGCGTCTTGAAAACCGCATATTCACTCATACGCTCACGCACGGACATGGCCATTGTGTTTGCCGCAACAGCCATGATGATCACTATTACGACCATGGAAACGAGCTGGATTACCGTAAGAATAGTCTGGCTTAAAGAGATAAAACCCATCTGGAATACCTTCTCCGTCTCGGTCAGGGTTTCGGCAAAGGAATTCTTGAATAATTTATCTATAGACTCCGTGGTTTCAGCTGTAATATCCGGTGAAGCCATCCCCACCATGTAAAATCCAACCTGGTCCGCCCTTCTGGGCTGGATTTTTTTCATGGTCTCATTGAGATAATCCCAGTGAAAGAAAAACTGGTTTTCATCTATGGTCTTATCCCTACCGCGGTATATAGCCCTCAGCACGAATTCCCAATTCCCCGGGAAAATGGTTCCTCTTAACACGATCGCATCCCCTATCTTCCATCCGAACCTTTTGGCCAGCTTGCGGCCGACTACGCATCCTTTTCTTTCCTTAAAAAATGAAAGCTTCTGGTCGGCGGGAATGACAAATTCGGGGTAAAGATCAAGATAGGTTTTTGAATCAACGGCGAAGTTGGCGAAAAAATTCTTCTCTTCTATGTAAATTCCCCCGAACCAGTTCCCGAGAGATACCAGCTTAACCCCTTCAACACCGCGTATTTTCTCTTTGTAGGAAAGGGGA
Organism: Pseudomonadota bacterium; assembly: GCA_018830925.1. Lineage (GTDB taxonomy): Bacteria > Desulfobacterota > Desulfobacteria > Desulfobacterales > RPRI01 > RPRI01. The sequence continues at coordinate 2,597 of JAHJRK010000467.1, read as the reverse complement.
AGAGGAAAGACGAGTGAGATTGCGTTACGAGTAACCAGTCGGGTGGCGGAAGATGCATCGACTCCGGCATACCAGGCGCTCACAACAGTGCGGAGGAGGCCGAAAGATAGAATTGCAACGCATATGCCGCAGACGGTAAGGGCGGTCCTTAACCTGTGCCTAAATGCATTCCGGAAAAGAAGCTTGAGGAGCATTTGCAAGAACACCTTTTTCAAGATACTTAATGTTGCCGGCCTTTTTTGCAGCTCTCGGATCGTGAGTCACCATTACAACCGTTTTTCCGATTACGCTGCTCAATTTTTCCATAAGCCCAAGAACCTCTTCAGCCGATCTCCTGTCGAGGTCGCCCGTAGGCTCGTCCGCCACGAGAATGGTAGGATCCGTAACAACCGCTCTCGCTATCGCAACTCTCTGCTGCTGGCCGCCCGACAACTGGCGGGGATAATGCTCCATCCTGTCCTCAAGGTTAACAAGCCTGAGGGCTGTTGTAACATGCTCTTTTCTCTCTTTTCTGGAAAGGTTTGTCAGGATCAGGGGCAACTCAACATTCTCAAACGCAGTGAGCACCGGAATAAGATTATAGAACTGAAAGATGAATCCGACGTTTTCGGCCCTCCATTTTGCAAGCCCGTTTTCAGAAAGCGAAGATATATCTGTTCCCCGGACTCTTATGCTTCCGCTGTCCGCCTTGTCGAGCCCTGCAATGAGATTTAAAAGCGTGCTTTTACCCGAGCCTGAAGGGCCCATGAGGGCAAGAAATTCACTCTCCTCGATATCGAGGGATAAATTTTCCAGGACGACTATCGACTGGCTTCCGCGGCGATATGATTTTGTGAGATCCTTGATCTCTATGACTGGCGCCAACTCTTTATTACTCCTCTGAAACCTTGACCTTAATGCCGGCCTTAACCTTGTCAATCGGCTCAGTTACCAGAAACTCGCCTGTTTCAAGCCCGCTTATCACTTCCACCATCTCTCCAGCCCGTCTCCCGGTTTTTATCAAGGTTTTATGCGCCCTGCCGTTTTTTGCCGAAAAAACGAACTGATTCCCTTCTTCCCCGATTATCGCACCGGCCGGAATCGCTTTAAAGGCCTTTTGCTCTTCAGGCAGGACCTCGCGCGAGAGGAACGCCACCTTGGCGCTCATTTCCGGCAGAATTCGCTGATCCTTGTCTTTGAATGCGACTTTTACCATAACTGATGCCTTCGTTCTGTCTGCGGTCGGAACTATCATGTGGACCGCTCCCCTGAAACGTGAATCCTGCAGTGCATCGAGCCGGATCTCGCACGGCTGACCCTTTTTCACAAGATCAATATTGCTTTCCGAAACATCGACCTCAACCTGGAGTGACTCCATATCCGCTATATCGACAACAGAAGCCTTGGCATTTGCGGCAGCCCCGAGAGGGGTCACAATGTCGCCGATATCGGCATTCTTTGTAAGCACCACTGCGTCAAAAGGAGCGCGCAAATTTGTATATTCGAGCACAACTTCAGTCTCCTTCAGAGCGGCTTCGCTCGACTTGATGGCAGCTCTCTGTGCCGATACCGAGGCTTTTGCCCTTTTCAACCTTGCCTCCGCTATATCATGTTCAGACTTTGCAACACTTCCTTTTTCTGAAAGTTGAACCATCCGGTTAAAATTCAGGAGAGCGTCATCAAGTTCAGCCATTGCCTGTTCAAGGGAGGCTTTAGCCATATTCACATTTGCTGATGCCCTGTTCCTCGCAGCAACAGCATCTTCATTTTCGAGGCGCGCGACTATTTCGCCTTTCCTGACCCTGCTCCCCTCCTCAACACCCAAAAATACAAGTCTCCCGGTGATTTTTGAAGCAACGGCCGCTTTCCGCTGGGCAACAACATAACCGCTTGCACTAAGAATAGTATATGTCTGGGATGGAAAAATATTAACAACTTTTGAGACCTTAACTTCAAGTGCGGGAGTCAGAAAGCCCTGTTTGTAAAGAATCCCTGTTGTAATCAATACGAATATTATTATCAGTATAATAATATATTTTCTCTTTTTCCCCGCACCCGCAACAGTACCTGCTTTTTTTATGCTAAGCTTTGATATGTCATCGCCTGCCATTGATAACCCTTTCTAGTTTCCGACCCAGAAATGGCCCTTTTGAGCGATCTCGGCGTCAATCTGCGGGATTTCTTGTGCGACATACATAGCGTATGTCTCCGCGCTATCCCTTGATTTTCTTGAGCTTGCCCAAAATTGCCGATTTCCGGATTGGAAACTCAAATGCGTTCAAAATTTGTTTCCTTTTCTACTTTTTTCTTTAGGAGCCGTTACAAAATAACCATTACATTTCTGACCATTTTGTTACGGCTCCTTATGCCGTTTTAAATATCCAGAGGACTACTTTATTTTTTACTACGGCGCAATTCTTCCACCATATCCTTTACGATTGAAAGCACGTTTTTCCCCCTTTCACGGGCAATACCGTGCGCTTCATCAACTATTCTTGCAGCCTGACGCTTCAATTCGGAAATATCGGGCACAGGAAGATTCTTCTTCTGATATTTCGCAGTCAATAGGCTTACAACCAGACGCTCCTCCTGATCCCTTATAAATCCCATAATCGTTT
>JAHJRK010000466.1 GCA_018830925.1 Pseudomonadota bacterium | reverse complement strand
TGGCAATTGCGGCTCCAGGCCCAGCCGGGCTTTGAATGGTCCGCCTGGCTCTACTACGTGGTCAAGCTCGACCACCTGCTCTGCGTGCCGGCCATGATCTGCCTTTACAGCGGCCTCAAGCGCCTGCTTGAAGCGCCGGCTTCGGAATCACGCCCCGGGGGGAAAATGGAGGGGTCGTGATCATCACCAACCTGCCCATCTGGATCGTTGACGTGGCCGGCTCGGCCGCCATGATCGTTCTGGCCCTGATGTGTCTGCGTCTGGCCCTGAAGCTCAAGCGCCTGGACCAAAGCAACGTCATCTGGACCTATCTGGCCTGGATCTGCTATGCCCTTTGCCTCTTTGCCTTTTCCCGGGGAGCCGGCCACATCCTCAAGCAGGTGCTGGTTATGGCCGGAAGGGTAAATATTTGGGAAGCGATACGGCCGTTCAGCGGATCGATCAACACCCTGGCCTTTATGGTGGTGTCCTCAGTGACCCTGTTTTTTCATCGCACCTGGATCATCTACCGCGATATTCAAAACGACAAGCGCACCTTGCAGGGCCTCAGCGATGAGTTGCTCTTTCTCAACAGCCACCTCGAGCGCCTCGTGGTCGAACGCTCCAAAGAAGTGGCGGTTTCCGAACGCAAGTACCGCCGCATTTTTGAAGTTTCAAAAGATATGATACTTGTTATGGGCAAAGACGGCATAATACTTGAGCTTAATCCGGAAGGGTATGCAATGCTCGGATTAAAGAGAACCGACAGCTTAAACGGCAAAAGATTTAAGGATTTCTTTTCAGATGAAAAAGACTGGGGACGCATTGAAAAAATGATGGAGAGGAATGGTTTTGTTACAAATGTTGAGATAGTATTGAAGCGCTCCGACGGCGCCAGGATGGGTTCGCTTGTGAGCGGAAGCATAGACGCCAACCAGCCCGGACAGGAGGAGACCATCCATTTTCTTGTCAAGGATATTGAACAGAGAAGAATTATGGAAAAGCAGATGGCACAGGCTGACAAACTTGCTTCCATAGGCCAGCTTTCAGCAGGTATAGCACACGAGATCAATAATCCCCTCGGAGTGATTCTGGGTTACACTCAGCTTCTCCTGCGGAATGAAAAAACTGAAACGGACAGATACAGCGATCTCAAAACGATTGAAAAACATGTAAAAAACTGCAAGTCGATTGTAGAGGATCTCCTTAACTTTGCGAGGAGTTCAAAGCCTGAAATCAAAACAACTTTCATCAATGAAGCAGCGGATGATGTGTTGAATTTCATTCTGCATCATTCCAAACTGGATGGGATAGATATTGTCCGGAAGTATGACCAATCAGTTCCGCCCATGCTCCTTGATGAGAAAAAAATAAGGCAGGTCCTGATAAATCTTCTGATGAATGCGGGGCATGCCGTCGGAAAGAAAGGAATTATCAGCCTTTCGACGGAATATATAGGACAGGATAATAAAGTGGCCATAAAAGTTGCCGATACGGGATACGGGATAGAGAAAAAAGATCTGACAAGTATCTTCGATCCTTTTTTTACTACAAAACCGACCGGGGAAGGAACCGGCCTTGGGCTTTCGGTAAGTTACGGAATTGTGAAAAGTCATGGAGGCGAGATTCTTGTTGAGAGCGAGTTCGGTAAGGGGACTCTGTTTACGGTTCTTTTGCCTGTGGTTTCGCCGGAAACCGGGGACTGAAGTTATATGGAAATAAAAATACTGATAGTAGATGACGAGCCTGATATGCGGCAGCTTTTAAAGCGGAGCCTTGAGCCTGATCTCGAATGCAGGGTTGAAACGGCTTCTTCAGGAGAAATGGCGCTCAGGTTTCTTGAAGAAAACAATGTTGATATGGTTCTGGCCGATATAAAAATGCCGGGTATGGACGGGCTTGAACTCCTGGAGCTGATAAAAAGGGATCATCCTGATCTGACGGTAGTAATGATGACCGCATTCGGCCGGATTGAAACGGCAGTTGAGGCTATGAAGAGGGGCGCTTACGATTTCATAACAAAGCCGTTTGATCATGATGCCCTCATTCTAAGGCTTTCGAAAGCTGTTGAAAGAAGCAGGCTTCTTAAGGAAAATCGCAGACTTCTGAAAGAAAGTCAAAATACGCATGTATTTCAGGAACTCGTAGGTAAAAGCGCTGTAATGGAAAGGGTGTATGAAACCATCCAGATGGTTGCTCAAACCGACCTTACTGTCCTGATCACCGGCGAATCAGGAACCGGAAAGGATCTTGTTTCAAGAGCTATTCATGCTTTAAGCAACCGCAGCAAAGGCCCTTTTGTCGCGGTTAGCTGCCCTACTGTTCCGGAAAATATTCTCGAAAGCGAATTGTTCGGGTATAAAAAGGGCGCATTCACCCATGCAACCCAGAACAAAATCGGACTTTTCCAGGAAGCTCACAAAGGGTCAATATTTCTGGATGAAATAGGCGATATAAGTCCGACTATCCAGACAAAACTGCTCAGAGTGCTTCAGGAAAAGGAGATTAAACCGCTTGGTGATACAAAAACAATTTCCGTAGATGTCCGCATAATCGCCTCAACAAACCGGAATCTTGAAGAGAAGATAAAAAAAGCCGAGTACCGGGAAGATTTTTTCTACCGCCTGAATGTTCTTCCCCTTAAGATGCCTTCCTTAAGAGAGCATCGGGAAGATATTCCCATTATAGTAAGTCACCTCGTTAAAAAACATTGCGTAAAACTCAACAAGCCGGTCAAATCAATATCTCCGGATCTTATGAAGAGCTTTATGGAAAGAACATGGGAAGGAAACGTAAGAGAAATGGAGAATATAATATTGCGCGGAATTCTCTATTGCTCAACCGATGTTATCCTGCCTGATGATGCGGGAATCACCGGAGATACGCCGAAGGAATGCCTGGAGGCGCTTTCTTCGCAGGACTTGCCGTATAAGGACGCAAAAGAGCGGACGCTCAATCTCTTTAATAAAAATTATATCAGCAGTATTCTTTCAGCCAACAATGGAAATGTAACGCAGGCGGCAAAACTCTGCGGACTCGAACGCCAGGCCCTTCAGCAGATTATGAGAAGATACGGCATAATAGCGGAAGATTTCAGGTAGGAACAGGGCCGCAGTGATCAGTAAACGGAAAACCTTTCGACCAGAAACCAGAGACCTGTTTTTTATGTTTTCCCGCATACCGGGCAACCCTGCATGCGCAGGGGCTTTTCGAGATGACTTTCCGCTAAAAGTTCCTGATTCATGAATATTTCAGACGTGGGGCCGTCTGACATAACCTGTCCCTTATGAATAACGATTGTCCGTTCGCAAAGATCCATAACCATATCAAGGTCATGGGTTGCTATTATTTTTGTATGTTTGAATGTTTTGAGAAGCTCTATGAGTTTGCGTCTTGCCCTTGGGTCAAGATTTGACGTCGGCTCGTCCATGACAAGAATATCGGGTGACATGGCAAGAACTGTCGCAATAGATACCGA
>JAHJRK010000465.1 GCA_018830925.1 Pseudomonadota bacterium | reverse complement strand
TTTTGTTCTGATGTCATAGCCGGCGGCAAAGATATGGCAGGTGTCAAGGCAAACCCCTGTTTTATCCTTCCGGTTTATCTTCTCAATTATTTCATTAAGCTGTTCAAAGGTGTGTCCTATTCCTGCGCCCTGTCCTGATGTCGTTTCGAGCAACAAGCGCGTCTTTATTTCCGGGTTTTTTTCAAATATTTTATTTATGCTCTCTGAAATCCTGTCTATTCCCTTTTTTTCGCCGTCACCCAGATGTGAGCCGGGATGAAGGACGACAAAGGGAATCTCAAGTGCCGTTGATCTGATAAGCTCCAGTTCAAGCGCATTGAGTGACAGAGAATGGTTTCCGGAATCTGGTGCAGCAAGATTTATAAGATAGGAAGTGTGGGATGCTATATATTTAATATCTGTTTTTTGCATAGTCTTTCTGAAAATTTCAATCTCTTCATCCGAAACAATGCGTTCTTTCCAGGTTCTTGAGTTTTTTGTAAACATTTGGAGCGCTGAGCAGCCGTATCTCTTTGCCTCAAGCAACGCTTCATGAAGACCGCCTGAAATGGAAAAGTGTGCGCCGAGAATGCATGCCATTTTTTTCATATAAAACTCCTTCAATAATATGATGCTTCTGTCATTGAGCTATCTCTGTTTTGGGAATTGTTTCGTATGCAATGTATGCCTCACAAAAAATCCCGCAGAATGACGCCGAGTTCGCTCAAAAAAACGATTTCCGGATGGTACCTATATAGCAAAACCATACTGATAATAACCAGCAAAAAAATGTGTTGACTGGCTTTCGGCACTCAATTATTATTTATTTATCGAATGGCATTCGACAACATCATACTGGAGGATCATATGTATAATGATTTAAAGGATAAGGCGGCTCTTATTACCGGCTCAGGGAAAAAAACCGGCATTGGTTACGCTATTGCGAAGAAGCTGGCCGAATCAGGATGCAACATAATAATTGCCGATCTCGGCAAACCAAGCTCTCAGGGTGATCCTGTCAAAACCGGAACATGGGAAGAAATGTCAGAAATTGCTAAAAGCCTTGAAGATGAATTCTCCGTTAAGGCTCTGCCTGTCTATCTTGATGCCACAGACAAAGAATCGATTCAAATCATGGTCGACTCTATTAAAGGGCGCTTCAGCAATGTCGATATTCTGTGCAATAATGCCGGAGCTTCTTTCGGAGTGCCGAATGCGGTTCATACATATGATGAAGATGCCTGGATGAAAACAATTGATGTCAATCTCCACAGCGTTTTCCGGGTCACAAGAGCAGTTCTGCCGATGATGTTCGGAAGGCAGGCAAGCATAATCAACACAGCTTCAAGGGCCGGAAAGGTCCCGCCGATTTTCAACGGAGCCTATGCGGTTGCAAAAGCAGGAGTTATAATGCTTACAAAGGTCATGGCTAAAGAGCTTGCCGGAGCCGGAATAAGGATAAATGCGATATGTCCGGGACAGATAATGACAGACCTTGAAAAATGGCGTTTCGGGCTTGAAGCACAGTTTTTTGCCTCCACAATCGAAGAGCGCGAAAAAGAGATGTGCAAAACCATACCGTTGGGACGCATAGGAAGTCCTGAAGAGGTTGGAAATCTGGTGGCTTTTCTTGCTTCGAATGCATCATCATATATTACAGGCCAGGCAATCAATATTACCGGCGGACAACTTATGGAACTATAAAGAGAGGGTTCAATGGTTCTTGGATTCAAGTGAAACGAAGTATCAGAGAACAAACACTTGAACCCTTGAACCCCCGAATCCTTGACACCTTTATCTACTACTAAACCTTCAGGGAGAATCAACATGGGAACAGTGACAGGCGGCAAACTTGCAGCAGATGCTCTTATCGAAAAGAAAATCGAATATGTTTTTACCCTAAGCGGCGGACATATAACACCTATATATCAGTATCTCGAAAACTCACCTGTCAAACTCTTCGACACAAGGCACGAACAGGCCGCAGTTTTCATGGCTGAAGCATGGGGAAGACTGACAAGAAAGCCGGGGATTGCTATGGTTACGGCAGGCCCGGGTTTTACTAATGCCTTATCCGCAATAGCAAATGCGAACTTGGCAAATTCCCCTCTTGTTCTGATCTCAGGTTGTGTCGGTGTCGAATGCATTGAAAAGCTCGACCTTCAGGATATGCGCCAGCTCCCCATAATCGAGCCCATGGTGAAAAAAGCCCTTGTTTGTCACAAGACAAACAGGATTCCGGAATTTATTGATCTGGCCTACCGGACCGCCATAACCGGGCGTCCCGGGCCTGTTTATCTGGAATTGCCGGTAGATGTTCTAAACGCTTCCATTGATGAGACCCAGGTTAAAAAGACAAATACCATTATTGATTCAAGACCCGCCGATTCAACAAATGCCGCAAAAGTCATAGAAATGATACAATCTTCAAAAAATCCGATTATTATTGCAGGAAGCGGCGCATGGTATTCCGATGCCGGAAAAGAACTCGTCGAATTTACCGAAAAAACCGGCATACCTGCATTTACGTTTGCTCTCGGACGCGGAACAATATCCGATACCCATCCCCTTTGTTTTGAATCATCCCTTGCCATAAGGCCCGGAGCTGCATTATTCGCAAATTTCAGCACAGACCTTGTCATATTTCTCGGCTCACGCATGAGTTTCTTTTATATCTTTGGAGATATTTTTCCAAAGGAAGCAAAGCTCATTCAGGTGGACATAAAACCCGAGGAAATCGGAAGAAACCGCTCTATTGACCTGGGCATTGCAGGAGACTTAAAAGCGCTTCTTGGCATAATAAACAGAATCATCGATGAAAAAGGAATCGGCAAGTCTCTGGTCGGCCGCTTCAGCGAATGGGTTTTGACGCTGAAACAGGCCGAAAAAGACGGG